>JBCNQO010000371.1:0-3266 GCA_039592825.1 Flavobacterium sp. | reverse complement strand
CTTTGTTTCGCGATCCTGCTTTTCCAGGGATTTCTTCCGTTGAATCCGGATGCGAATCCGTCGATGTCACCCAATTTGGCTTTCAACACGGCGATCTCGTTCGTTGTGAATTGCAACCTGCAACACTATTCTGGCGAAACCGGATTGAGTTACCTGAGCCAGATTTTCCTGATGTTTTTGCAGTTCACATCGGCAGCGACCGGAATTGCGGCAGCTGCGGCAGTTTTTAACGCCATGAAAGACCGAACTACCGAAACGATCGGGAATTTCTACAACTATTTCGTCAAAAGCTGCACGCGAATTTTACTGCCACTGGCTTTTGTAGTCGCCATCGTTTTGTGCTTTAGCGGAACGCCAATGACTTTCGAAGGAAAAGACAAAATCACGACACTTCAAGGCGATCCGGTCGAGGTTTCGCGCGGTCCGGCGGCGGCTTTCGTGGCCATAAAACACGTCGGGACGAACGGAGGCGGATTTTATGGGGCAAACTCGGCTCATCCGTTGGAAAACCCGAATTATCTTACGAATTGCGTCGAAATGTGGGCGCAACTGATCGTGCCTTTCTCGATGATTTTCGCTTTGGGATTTTACCTCAAAAGACGAAAATTCGCCTATGTGATTTTTGGTGTGATGACGATCGGATTCCTGCTTTTGGTAGTTCCGACGATCGTTTCGGAAATGAACGGAAACCCCGAAATCGCCAAAATGGGAATCGCCCAAAACGGCGCGATGGAAGGAAAAGAAGTGCGTTTCGGAGCGCCCATGACGGGATTCTGGAGCATCGCCACGACGGTGATTTCCACAGGTTCGGTAAACGGTATGCACGATTCCATGATGCCAATTTCTGGCGCGATGCAACTGCTGGCTATGATGGTCAACGCGTTCTACGGCGGCTGCGGCGTCGGTTTTCTCAACTTTTACATTTTCATCATCCTGGCCGTTTTCATTTCCGGATTGATGGTAGGAAGAACTCCGGAGTTCCTGGGCAAGAAAATCGAGGCGCGCGAAGTCAAGATCGCGGCGTTTATCGCGATCCTTCACCCGCTTTTGATCCTTTCGGGAACGGCTTTGGTGGCTTATTTCGCTTCCGCGGATGCGCCAATGGGTTATTGGTTCGACGGGAAAGCTTCGGGTTGGCTCAATAATCCGGGCGCTCACGGTTTTTCCGAGATGTTGTATGAAACCACTTCGAGTGCGGCCAACAACGGTTCGGGTTTCGAAGGCTTGGCCGACAACAATCCGTTCTGGAACATCCTAACGGGAATCCTGTTGTGGTTCGGACGCTTTATCCCGATAATCGGCCCGGTCGCTATTGCCGGACTTTTAGCCAAAAAGAAATTCATCCCAGAAAGTTCCGGAACCCTCAAAACCGACACTTCAATTTTTGGAATCATGGTCTTTGCCGTGATCGCGATCATTGCTGCTTTGAGTTTTTTTCCGGCACTTGCGCTTGGTCCGTTGGCTGAATATTTTTCTAGTAGTTCGTGATTAGTGATTAGTGGATAGTGAGTTGGAGTGAATAGTGATTCTCACTAAGCTAATCGGTTATTTGGGATTCGATTTTGCGGGTTAGACCCGATATGAGTTTCCCTATTTCGTCCAGTTTTTTTATCAGCTCTATCGCTTGTCCATTTTCGATAAAACCCAACCTCAGGCTTAACAAAATCAAAGTATCCAATTCTGTAACAGATCCTGACGAATAATGAAGAAATCGAACGAACTCCTTTTTGCTGCGTCTGGCAGCTCCTTCGGCTATGTTTACCGGAACGGAAACCGCGGCTCGTCGGATTTGGGAAGTGAGGCCAAAGCGTTCCTCTTTCGGAAAAAATTCTGTAGTCCGATAAGCGATCGCCACGAACTCGAAACTCAATGTATAAGCAAGCAATTTTTTGTGAGGGTGCATATTCTGGATGATTGGCGTATATGCCATGAAGTTAGTGATTTCGGTCCAATAACCAATAGCCGATCGACACGACTATTCACCAATTACCAACCACCAACCACCAATCACTACTCACCAATCACTAAAATCTAATAACTAATATCCCAAAATGACAACTAAAAACAATTCTCTGTTCGAGCGCGACCAAATAATGTCGGCACTGAAACAGGCATTCGTAAAACTGAATCCCGCCGTGATGGTCAAGAATCCGGTGATGTTCACTGTCGAGATCGGAACGGCGATCATGGCGATCGTTTGTGTGGCGATTCTGCTCGGACACGAAGGCGAAGGCAGTTTTGCCTACAATCTCATCGTTTTCCTGATTTTACTTTCGACTTTGCTTTTTGCCAATTTCGCCGAAGCCATTGCCGAAGCGCGCGGTAAAGCCCAGGCCGACAGTCTGCGTCGCACGAGAGAAGAAACTTTGGCCAAACGCATCGGCCGGAACGGTCAACTCGAGGAAATCAATTCATCATTTTTGAGAAAAGGCGAACATTTCGTGTGCGAGGCTGGCGACATAATTCCAATGGACGGCGAAATCGTAGAAGGCTTGGCTACAATCGATGAATCGGCGATTACGGGCGAAAGCGCTCCGGTGATTCGTGAATCTGGTGGAGACAAATCGTCGGTTACGGGCGGAACAAAAGTTTTGTCGGACAAGATAAAAGTGCTTGTAACGTCTGAACCCGGAGAAAGTTTTCTTGACAAAATGATCGCGTTGGTAGAAGGTGCGAGCCGTCAGAAAACGCCGAACGAGATTGCGCTGACGATCCTTTTGGCCGCGTTCACGCTCATTTTCATCATCGTCTGCGTCACCCTGAAACCGTTTGCCGATTATGCCCAGACGGCAATCACGATCGCGGCTTTTATCTCGCTTTTCGTGTGCCTTATTCCAACAACGATCGGCGGATTGCTTTCTGCCATTGGGATTGCGGGAATGGACAGAGCTTTGAGGGCGAACGTGATCACCAAGTCTGGGAAAGCGGTTGAAACTGCCGGCGATATCGATGTGCTGCTTTTGGACAAAACCGGAACGATCACCATCGGAAACCGCAAAGCGACCAATTTTTATCCGGCTCCGGGCGTGAATTTCCACGACTTCGTAGAAAAAGCCGTCTTGAGTTCGTTGGCCGATGATACTCCGGAAGGAAAGTCGATCATCGAATTGTCCGAAACCATGAAACAAGATACGGGCATCGATATTTCCGTTTTGCTTCCGAGGATTTCCGAAGCCATCAAGTTTACTGCCGAGACGAGAACGTCAGGTGTTGTTTTGACTGATGGCACCGACATCCGCAAAGGTGCACAGGACGCTGCGAAAAAC
>JBCNQO010000370.1:0-3278 GCA_039592825.1 Flavobacterium sp. | reverse complement strand
ACAATTTGGAAGGCTCGGGAACGTTCACAGGCTTGATCTCACGGTTGATCGTACTCGCCGCGAGCATTGCCGTCATGCCGCCTGCCGATGCTCCGCCCATGATCGAGATCGTGACCTGGTGAGAAGGCACATCGGCTTGACCGCGCCTTTTCTCCCAATCTTCGAGAGCTTCCAACAAATAGTCCATGACGCCAGCTGTGTATGCGCCCGCTGATACGGCTCCGGCCATGCAAAGCCCGATTCGGAATGGTTTCATATCTGGAATTTTTTGACTGACTTTTTTGAGTGAGGTTTTGTCGAGTCAATTCGTTTTTTGGAAGTTCCAATTTAGTGAAATCCAGCTACCGTTCATCGGCTACCCAAAATAAAAAAGCAGGCTAAAAACCTGCTTCTCATATTGTTGCAAAAATGATTACACTTCGATGTGTCCCCAATTTTCGCCTCTCTTGATGCGATACAACTGCATCTCGCTCACGCCGAACTGTTTGGCGAGAATCTTGAGACGCGTCTTGCGGTTCGGGTCCATGATCTGTTTCTTGAGTCTTATGACCTGAGTGATCGTCAGCTTGTGGCCGTCTGACTTCTTTCGGTCTTCAAGCTGCTTTTTCTTGGCCGCCTGAACGTAAGGACTTTTCTTGTAGAAATCGAGGAATTCCTCTTTGGTGACCCATTTCAGGTTCTTGTGGTGATCGTTTCCGCGCTGCCTGTCGAGGTGGATCAGGTGCACGTGATCTTCTGTGGGTTGGTCGACAAAGAATTGTCCTACAAACTTGTAAAGGAAAATGATCTTGTTGGTGATTTTCTCTCCGTTATTCACCTTGTAGGCAAGGACTCGGTATCCTTCGGTAGTGCTTCCTTTCAGAATCGTACCATCGTTGAAATCTTCTGTAAAGCTCAACAAACGTCCGTAATTGGAAACCGCATAACGCTTGCGTAGTGGCGCGTCAATGGGGATTTCCTTAAACGTTTCGGCAGCATGTAGACGCAGCATAGTCGTTTTAGGTTTAGTGGGAAATATTAGTCTTTGGAATCACAAAGTTAACATTAGGCGCCAACTGGCAATGACGGCCTTACATAATTTTAGTTTTATTTAAGAAAAGTCACGAGAAATGAAAGGGTTATCCGAAATAAAATTGCAACAAAACCCATTTATCCTGTAAAGAATTCGGTTTGAGTCGGGTCTAAATTTGTAAGACAACTAAATTTTACTGCCATGAAAACCGCAACCGACACCAAGAGAAACTTCTCGAAAATCGATAAATCGGGTACTGACCCAAACCGATATGCCAGCGTCTCGAACGTTGACGAAGCCAAATCATTCCTAGGCGATAAACGCAACAAATTCGGCTACACGACCAATGTCTCAACCGTAGAAAGGATTGCGATGATCGCCGCCGGATCTTACCTCATGTACAAAGCCTTGTCGGGCAAAAACAAGAGCATTCCACAGGGAATCGCCGGTGGAACGATGCTGGCGCGAGGAATCAGTGGCTACTGCCCTATTTACGACGCGGTCGGGAAAAACCCGAAATTGTCTGGAAAGAACGTCACGATCAATACGAAAGTCGTAGTTGACAAATCTGCCGAGCAGGCTTACAACGAATGGCGCGATTTGAGCAATCTTCCGAACTTCATGAAACACTTGTCCAAAGTAGAAGAAATCGACCATTTGCGCTCGCAATGGACGGCAAAAGGCCCGGCGGGAATTGGTCATTTGAGCTGGAAAGCCGAGATTCTGATGCAGGAACCGGGAAAAGTCCTGAGCTGGCATTCGCTTCCGGATTCAACCATAGACAATGCCGGAAAAGTCACTTTCAACGAAATCGGAAACGGACAGACCGAAATCGAAGTCACTATCTCGTATCACGCGCCTCTGGGAATTGCCGGAGAAGCGGCCGCAAAACTGCTGAATCCTTTGTTCGAAAACATGATCACGCAGGACGTGCAGGATTTCAAACACAACCTCGATACCACGAAAGCGGCCTTGAATTAAGCCGATAAAACACCAAAAACAGGAACACCGGATCGCAAAACATTCGGTGTTTTTCATTTAAAACCGATTTTATGCCTTTCATCACCAAACAAGGTTTGCTCAACGTCTGGAAAATGCTCAAATGCACGTTCCAGAATTTTACCGCCGACAGGGCTTTGAAACTCAGCGCCTCACTGTCTTATTACACCGTTTTTTCGATGGCGCCATTGCTGTTGCTCATGATTTCCCTTTTCGGATTCTTCTTCGGACGCGACGCCGTGCAAGGCCACGTATTCAAGGAAATCAACGGATTGATCGGGAATCAGGCGGCGATCCAGATTCAGCAGATCATTACCAATATGGAACTTTCGGGCAAAACTAACGTGGCGCTCGTAATAGGAATCGTGACGCTGATAGTCGGTGCGACAACGGTTTTTGGCGAAATCCAGGATTCGATAAATATGATATGGAAAGTCAAGGCCAAGCCGAAACGCGGTTGGGTAAAACTCTTAAAAGACAGGCTTTTGTCGTCTTCACTGATCATCGGACTAGGCTTTTTGATGGTCGTCTCGCTAATGGTGAATGGCGCTTTGATGGCCTTCAACGACTGGCTCAAAAGTTTCTTCCCAGAAATCACTTTAGTACTTTTCCAGATCATCAACATTGGCGTTACTTTCTGCGTGATCATGATTTTGTTCGGAATCATTTTCAAGGTATTGCCCGATGCGTATATCGACTGGAAACACGTAAGAATGGGCGCATTTTTTACGGCTTGTTTGTTTATGATCGGACGCTACCTGATTGGACTTTACATACAAACCTCAAGCACAGGAACGGCTTACGGCGCGGCCGGATCGATAATAGTGATTCTCGTTTGGGTTTATTACACGGCCGCAATTTTGTACTTCGGTGCCGAATTCACGCGGGTTTACTGCGAATTCACGGGAGCGAAAATCCGTCCGGCGGAGTATGCGGTTTATGTCGAGGAACACGAGGTGGAAAAAAAAATTGAAGTGATTCCGGCTCGGGATTCTGAGGCGGAATTGCCCGTTGATAAGATTTGATTTGGGAAAGTTTCCAAAGGATGATTTTTCGGTCAGATCTGTGGAAATCCGCTAATCCGCGGCTGATATTTTTTTTGCCGCGGATTAGCGGATTTAGGGGATTTCCTCTGTCCGAATAGAGATTGCAACCTAACAAGTCTTATAGACCTAACAGGTTTTAAAACCTAACAAATCTTATAGACCTAACAAATCTTAAGACCTAACAAACCTTAAGACCTAACAGGTTTTAAAACCTAACAAAT
>JBCNQO010000037.1:0-8189 GCA_039592825.1 Flavobacterium sp. | reverse complement strand
CGGTAAGCATCGGGAAAAACCATTGCGTCATTTCGGGCTTTTGGGTAATGGCGCGCCAAATGCGGTCCGCGGAAGCGTCGAAAATACGGTTGTAGACCAAAGGCGTTTTTTCGGAAATGTCCATAAATTCTTTTTCCTAAAATTAGGTATTGTGCACGGATTTTTCGCATCCGAAAACCAAAAACCACTACTTTTACGCCATGCGATTTTTGCTGATACTTTTCTCGATCTACCTTTCGTGCCTCGCTGTAATGCCGTGCCACGACAGCGTGGAATGCAAGGAAAACAACGCAGAGAAGATCACCGACCACAAAAACCACGGCTCGGACGAAGAGCAATGTCCGCCTTTCTGCACTTGCGCGTGTTGTGGCGTACAGATCGTCCAGATTGCACCAATTGTGCTTCCGGCGGAAAATCGCACGGTCGAAATCACCAAACAAAAACCTTCTTTTTACGCTTTCGTTTTCCCTAACGAGATCGCGCGTTCCATTTGGCAACCGCCCAAAATAAGCTAAGATTCCAACCTTTTACAGGAAAAACGATTCTTAACTTATAAAATTCCACCATGAAAAAATATCTGGCGGCGATCGCTTTTTCGCTGCAAATTTTCGTGGCTTGGGCGCAGGAACCGGTTCAGGATTCTACCAAAACCGAAGAACTTGAAGAGATCATGATCACTTCTACGCGCACCAGCCGCACCATAAAAAATACGCCAACCCGCGTCGAGACGATCGATGCCGAAGAACTCGAGGAAAAAGCCAACATGCGTCCGGCGAACGTGTCGATGGTCTTGCACGAATCCACCGGAATCCAGGTGCAGCAGACTTCGGCGACTTCGGCCAATTCGAGCATCAGAATTCAAGGACTCGACGGGCGTTATTCACAACTCTTGAAAGACGGTTATCCGAATTTTGGCAATTTCGCCAACGGACTCAGTATTCTCGAAATTCCGCCACTCGATCTGAAACAGGTCGAGGTCATAAAAGGTCCGGCTTCGACTTTGTACGGAGGCGGCGCGATCGCTGGAGTTGTGAACTTCGTGTCGAAAAATCCGTCCGAAAAAGGCGAATATAATTTCCTTATAAATCAGTCTCATGTCGGCCAGACGAATTTTGGCGGATATGCGTCCAAAAAAGGCGAAAAGTTCGGCTATACTTTCTTGGGATTGGTCAATCTGCAGAACCAATACGATGTGGACAATGACGGATTTTCGGAACTTCCGGAATCGCGCAATTTCACGATCAACCCGCGTGTTTTCTACTATCCGAACAAGAATTCGTATTTCATGCTCGGAAATAGTTTTACCATGGGACGCAATTTTGGGGGCGACATGAGCGTGATCGACGGGCATTCCGATGAAAATCGCGTCTATTACGAAAAGAACAACACGATTCGGAACATCACGACTTTTGAGTACGAGAACAAGCAAGCCAACGGGGATAGTTTCAAATTGAAGCAAAGTTTGAGCCTTTTTGACCGCGAGATTTTGGTTCCGAATTTTGTCTTTGCCGGACTAAACACCAATGCGTTTACCGACGCGAGTTATGCCGTGAAACGCGAAAAACATTCGGTGATTGGCGGACTTAATCTCGTTTATGACAAGTTCTGGCAAAAGGAAAATTACTCGGCTGTGGACCTTGGAAATAGATCATTTACGACCGGAGTTTACGTTCAGGACACTTACGACGTATCCGAAAAAGTCATTCTCGAAGGCGGATTGCGAATAGACAACGTGCAATTCAAAAACGTCAATTTCAACGAGAACAAGACGTTTGCGCTTCCGCGGATTTCGGCTTTGTACAAAGCGACGCCCGATCTGTCGATGCGTCTGGGCGGCGGACTCGGCTACAAAATTCCGACGGTTTTCACCGAACAGACCGAAAGCGAGCAATACAGAAACGTGCTTCCGTTGGTCGACGTGCAAACCGAAAGATCAATCGGTGGAACTTTCGACGTGAATTACAAAAGGCGTTTTGGCGATTTGTCTGACAGTCTGAACCAGATCTTTTTCTACACGCAACTCAGCAATCCGCTGGTTTTGCAAGAGGATTCGGGTAATCTGTTCTTCACGAGTTCCAATGAAAATGTCGATTCGAAAGGTTTTGAAACCAACGTGAAATTCATTTTTATGGACGATTACAAATTGTTCGCGGGTTACACATTCACCGATGCGAAAGCCGGTTATTTGTCGGGCAACCAAACGCTTCCGCTGACTGCCAAAAATCGTGTGAACCTTGTTCTTTTGTACGAAAAACACGAGAATTTCAAGTTCGGCCTCGAAGGTTATTATACCGATAAACAATACTTGTACGACGGATTCGCCACGCCTTCGTATTGGGAATTCGGGTTTTCGGCCGAGAAATATTTCGGGAAATTCTCGATCTACGTGAACCTCGAAAACTTTACGGACGAACGCCAGAGCAACTACAAAAGCGTCGTGAACGGCCCGCGCACGAATCCTACTTTCGACGACATCTGGAACCATACTGAGGGTTTTGTTTTTAGTGGCGGGATAAAGTATAAGTTGTAGTTTTTAGGAGTGATTAGAGGTTAGTAATTAGAAGTTAGATGATAGACGAATGATAAAGGACTCGATGCAATGCCGTGCAAGCCGTTAGTTGCGATTGGCTATTTTGGAAGCACTTCATCTTTTAACAATTTTTACAGTTTTTCTGTAATGACTGTATTTTCAGAACTTCGAACTTTGCCTTTATGGGGAGGGGCTGATACATCCCTTCGGAAAAAAAATCGCACTCCAGTTACAGAAAAACTGTAAAAAATGTTAAATCTCGTAAAACAATAGAGGAAGAAGCCTCGGGTAATTCCGGGGCTTTTTTATACAATGAAATGTCGACTTTCTGTTTACATTTGCCTATTCCAAATTCCTGAAAATGAATCAGCTTTACCCCAAATTGAGAACGTTGGCTTTTTTGCTGTTTTTGACGGTTTACCCAATGTGGAGCGCCGTTTCCCAAACTTTTACCGACAGCAATCTGCCAATTGTCATCATCAACACAGACATAGATCCGAATACAGGTCAGCCGCTTGAGATTCCAGATGACCCGCGGGTTTTGGCCACGATGAAAGTCATAAAGCATCCAGACGGTTCGCGCAATTATGTTTCGGACCAGAATACTGCGGCTTTCCTGAACTACAATGGGCGCATCAGCATCGAGATTCGCGGTTCCACGTCTCAAAGTCTCGAGAAAAAACCTTACGGACTCACGACGCTTCTGGCAGATAATGTCTCGAACAACAACGTGAGCCTTTTGGGAATGCCAAGCGAGAACGATTGGGTTTTGAACAGTTTCGCGTTCGAGGCGACTTTGGTGCGCGACTACATTTCTTACAATCTGGCTCGCGCCATGGGCAATTACGCGCCCAGAACCGAATATTGCGAAGTCGTAGTGAATGGCGATTACCGCGGGCTTTACTTGCTTCAGGAAAAAGTCAAAGCCGATTCCAACCGCGTGAACATCGTCAAGATTACCGATGCGGACAATTCCGGGACGAATCTTACGGGCGGTTATATTACGAAAGCCGACAAAACCACGGGAGACGATCCGGTCGCGTGGACGATGGAATCTTATAACGGCGGTGTCGATTACATTCACGATCTGCCAAAACCAGAGAATGTCACGGCGGCCCAAAATTCCTACATCATGGGCGAATTCACGGCTTTGCAGACGATGACGTCGGCGAACAATGCGGGCATTTCTACGGGATTTCCATCCAAGATCGACATTCCGAGTTTTGTCGATTATATGATAAGTAGCGAATTGGCGTCGAACGTAGATTCGTACCAGTTCAGCACTTTTTTCCACAAAGACAGAAACGGCAAATTGCGAGCTGGCCCAATCTGGGATTACAACCTAACTTACGGGAACGATCTCTGGACGCCGGGACGCAGTTTTTACAACGTATGGCAGTTCGACAACGGCGACAATACGGGCTCGAAATACTGGAAAGATCTGTTTAATAACGCGACTTTCAAGTGTTATCTGGCCAAGCGTTTCCACGATCTTACGCAACCCGGACAACCTTTGCGCCATCAGAATCTGGTGACTTTGATAGACAATATGGTCGCTTTGATTTCGGAAGCCGAAGTGCGGGAAGCCCAACGCTGGAATTCGATCGGAAACTGGAATGCCAAAATCAACAGCCTCAAGACCTGGTTGCTCAACCGCATCAACTGGATGACGACGAATCTGGGTTCTTACACTTCTTGCAGCAATGTCGCGGTTCCGAATCTGGTCATCAACAAGATCAACTACAATCCCGGAACTTCGAGCCAATTTCCGGTGAGCAACGACCAGGAATTCATCGAGATCAAGAATGCGGGCACGACGAGTGTGACTTTGACCGGAATTTACTTCAGCCATTTGGGCATTTCGTACCAATTCCCGAACAACGCCACATTGGCCGCGGGACAAAGCGCTTACCTCGCGAGCAATCTGGCGACTTTCCAGAGCCGATACGGTTTTGCGGCATTCGGTCAGTTCACGAGAAATCTGTCGAACAGTTCGCAGAAATTGGTTTTGGCCGACGCCTGGGGTAATGTGATCGATCTCGTGGAATACGACGACGACGCGCCTTGGCCAAACGCCGACGGAAACGGATCGTACCTTCAACTGACCAATACGTCTCTCGACAACGCTTTGGCCTCGAGCTGGATCGCGTCCTCGAACAGTTTAGGAACCCAGGAAATGGCGGCGACTTCGCTCGTGCTTTATCCGAATCCCGTCAAAAATACGTTCACGGTTTCGGCGTCCGGATCTATTGATAACATCGCGATTTTCGACGCTTTGGGACGTTCGGTAAAAACCATCAAAACCGATTCGCAAAACGTTCAGATCGATGCTTCCGATTTGACCAATGGCGTTTATCTTGTGAAAGTTTCATCGGAAAATACATCGAAAACACTAACGATCGTAAAGCAATAATGGCACTTTTCGGAAAAGTCAATTCTAAGGCGAGCACGACCGATTCTTCTGGTTTTGGAACGAATCCAGACAATTACGGCGGGCGTTTCATCAACAAAGACGGTTCTTCGAATGTTTCCCGTCGCGGCGGAAGTTATTTTGATCGCATCAGTTGGTTCCATACGATGCTCAATCTGCCCACGTGGAAATTCCTGCTTGTACTTTGCATTTTCTACACCGGAATCAATTTTGTGTTCGCCTGTCTTTACTACGCGATTGGCGTGGAATACCTCGATGGCATCGGAAATTCGCATTCGGAATTGGTCAAGTTCGGAAAGGCGTACTTCTTTTCGGCCCAGACTTTTACGACAGTCGGTTACGGACACATAAGCCCGAACGGCGTTTTGACAAGCGCGTTGGCGGCGACAGAAGCTTTATGTGGATTGCTGAGTTTTGCCATCGCGACTGGTTTGTTCTACGGACGTTTCAGCAAACCCAAAGCGTTCATCCGGTTTTCACAGAATGCGTTGATTTCACCTTACAAAGAAGGAAAAGCGCTAATGTTTCGCCTGACGCCTTTCAAGAACACGAATCTTCTCGAAGCCGAAGTGCGCGCCACCGTTGCGATGATCGTAGAAGAAAACGGAAAAATGGTCAACAAATTTTTCGGACTCAAACTCGAGATGGATCGCATCAACGCTTTGGCCTTGAGTTGGACGATTGTTCACGCCATTGACGAAAACAGTCCGCTTTATGGTTTTTCGGAAGCAGATTTCCCGAATCTCGAAGGCGAAGTGATCGTATATGCCAAGGCGTTCGACGACATGTTCAGCACAACCGTCGCCACGAGAACGTCGTACATGTTCAACGAAATCGTCTACGGCGCAAAGTTCGAGATCATGTATTCGGAAAACGAGACCAACACGCGAACGATACTGCATCTGGACAAGCTCGATCTTTTCCGCAAGGCCGATCTTCCCGATTGAATCCAAAAAAAAAAGCCCCGTCTCAAACAGAAACGGGGCTTTCTTTTTTAGGGAAAGGAATTATCCTTTGATGAATTTTTGAGAGAAAGTTCTTCCTTCTGCGTCTGTAAGCAACAAGACGTAAGAACCGTTGGTAAGCGATTTTACAGAAATCTGGTTCATGGAAATAGTAGTGTCCATAACTTTTCTTCCTGTCATGTCAAAAACCTGTGCCGATTTTAACTGAACCGAATTGTTGGCGAAAGTTACGTTAAGCACGTCTTTTGTCGGATTCGGGGAAACGGTGAATTTGTTGGCCGACGCCTCGTTCACGCCCAAAGCCGGATGCGAACCTTCCAGAACGAACTGAGTGGAATTCGTGGCCACGTTGTACAATTCATCGATCGTGCCCGAAGGCCAGATTACGCGAACCAAAGGAATTGCCGTGGCAGATCCGATCCCGAAATGCGCGTTCATCGTACTCATGTTAGAAAAGCCCTGACCACTGCGGATCTCGCGGCTTTGTTTGCCCCAAGCGCCTACGATCTCGACGCGTGCGCCAATCCCGTTGCGGTTGCTTTCTACGCCTTGAAGTGTCACTTTGACCCATTTGTTGGCATTTCCGTTGTTCATCCAGATGCTGCTTCCCAATTGTACGTCTAGGAAACCGTCGTTGTTCAAATCTGCGATACCGCCTTGTCCGAACGGAAGGTCATAACCCGTAAAGGTTCCGTCTCCGTCGTTGAGGTAAAGCTCTTTTCCGTTTTCCCACAAGAAATCGATCCAGCCGTCGTTGTTGAAATCGGCCGCCTGAAGTTCCCATGAGCCTACCTGAGAAGCGATTCCAGAAGTGGCGTAAATGTCTGTGAAAGTTCCGTCGCCATTGTTTCTGTAGTAACGGTTCTGGTCTGAAATGTTTGAAACGATCATGTCGAAATCACCGTCGTTGTCGAAATCTTCAACTGCCGTAGACCACGATTGGGCGCCGTCATTTACGCCTGCAGCCGCTCCAACTTCTGTGTAGGTTCCGTCTCCGTTGTTCTTGTACAAAAGGTTGATGCGTTGCGGATCTCCGGGAGGCGCAGAGCTTCTGCATTTGGCCAGATACATGTCAACATAACCGTCGTTGTTGTAGTCTGTCCAGATAGAGGCGTAATTTCCTCCAACGGGCAACGTCGGCATAAGCGAAATGTCGAACGTAAGGTTACCACTTCCGTCGTTGCGGTAGGCATGACTTTGGGCAACATCGTGGCAAGCCCACAAATCGAGGTTTCCGTCGTTGTCTATGTCGACGAAATTCGTACGCTGTGTAAAGATGTTCTGCGGATAAGTAGACAAAGTGTATACGCCTCCGTCTGAATTCGCCTTGAGCAAAGAAACGCGGCTTCCGTTCCCTAGAACAAGATCGGTATAACCGTTTCCGTCGAAGTCACCCGCGGCGATACTCCAATCTGGAGTTGCGTTTCCGAATCCCAATCCGGTAATGTTGTAAGTCACGAGGTTGAAGCCGCCAGCCGGAAGCTGTTTCCAGACCTTTAGTTGATTGTTGGCGATGGCTACGATGTCGTCAAGGTGGTCACCGTCCATGTCTACAGTACACGGATTATAGGCAACGGTAGAGCCCAAAGCCTGCTGCGTAAAGGTCGGAACCTGAGCAACCGCAGGCAGCGAGCACATCGCCATAAATAAGTAAAGTTTTTTCATTTTACGGTTTTTTAGTAGTTTATAGTTATTCGCAATGGTTTTGCATTGAGTTTATCCAGTCACTCATGAGCTGGACGCCTTCTTCGTGAACGATCGACCGGCCTATGTAAGGCATCATGACCGAACCGTCGGTAGAGTTCAGTCTGTAAATCAGTTCGGAATTCGCCGCGTTTCCGGCACTCATGATATAAGGCAGGTTTTCTACATTGAACAAAGGCGTCATACAGATGCCGTTGGTCGCCGGATTGGTGTTGCTGAAATTGAATCTCACGTCTACATACGAACAATGTCCACCATCGCGGTGACAATGTGCGCAGTTGATGTCTATGTAAGAACGCCCGCGCAATTCAAGCGATTTGCTGGTATCGTTGTAGTCTACGGTAGAAGCGATTGAAGCCGGAATGTTGGCCTCGAGATAGCCTTCCGCTACCCATTTTTCAAGCTGGTTGCGCTGAGAAGTGCCGTAATTGTAGGCGTAATTTAGGTTTTGGGGTTTTGTTCCGATGGGAATCACGACTTCTCCATTGAGCACGCCGTTCGGATTGAGTTTGTGGCAAGTGCGGCACTCGGTATCGGCCGGAATCTTGTAGTAAGCGTC
>JBCNQO010000369.1:0-3282 GCA_039592825.1 Flavobacterium sp. | reverse complement strand
GGTGAAATCCGTGCAAATCCGTGAATCCGTGGCAAAAAAAAAAGCGGACGAAGTCCGAAGAAATGATCACCCGGAAAATACCCCCCCAAAAAAAAAGCCACGAACCCACGCAACACCAAAGTGCCAAACGTGAATCCGTGGCCAATAAACCCAGCCCGAAAGCCGGAAAATTATTTGTTGCCCTTCTCGAAATCGGCAATGAATTGCGCCAATCCGATATCGGTCAAAGGATGTTTCAACAACCCAAGAATAGCCGAAAGTGGCCCAGTCATGACATCTGCCCCGATTTTCGCGCAATTCACGATGTGCATCGTATGGCGAACCGAAGCCGCCAGAATCTGCGTCTCATAACCATAATTGTCATAGATCTCACGGATTTCCTGGATCAGGTTCAATCCGTCTGTAGAAATGTCGTCCAAACGTCCCACGAAAGGAGAAACGTAAGTCGCGCCGGCTTTCGCAGCCAGAATCGCCTGACCCGGAGAGAAAACCAATGTCACGTTAACCTTGATTCCCTTGTCGGAAAAATACTTACAAGCGCGAACGCCGTCTCTGGTCATTGGCAATTTCACCACGATGCGCTCGTGAAGTTCGGCCAACTCCTCGCCTTCCCTGATCATTCCGTCGTAATCCACAGCATTCACCTCGGCACTCACGTCACCGTCCGAAATGTTACAGATGTCCACGTAATGTTTCAGGATATTGTCCTTGCCCGTAATGCCTTCCTTGGCCATAAGCGAAGGATTCGTAGTCACCCCGTCAAGAACCCCGAGTTCCTGAGCCTGTTTGATGTCGCTAAGATTAGCCGTATCGATAAAAAATTTCATAATATTTGGAATATGTGTGTTTGTAATTTCTGCTTTAGGCTATAGGCTGTAAGCTTTAGGCACTGCGCCTGCTACTGCTTTCTGAATTTGGGCGTTCCGGCGGCTGGAAAATGTCCTGTGAAAACTGCCTGCCGTTAGCCGCCGTCGGGCTGCCGCTGCTATCTTTTGCACTAAAGAAATCTTCGAACGAAATCTGTCGTGGCAAAAGGATATCCGCTCACATCCCTAACGCAATCTCCTACGAAAGTACGACTTATTTCGCATTGAAAGCAAATAAGTGTTAAAAATACATTTAAATCACAACTTGTAATGCTTCATCAGCATTTTCTCATACCTTTTGTCTGGCAAGATCCTTTTGAGCACGATCGAGAATTTCGACAAAAATGGCCCGACCTTATAGTGTATTTTCGGCTTACCCGTATTCATGATTTTCTGTATCTCTAAAGCTACAATCTTAGGATCATCGCCCGAATTCACATGCTGATTCACCAAATCTATTGTGCGCCCGTAAACCTCGGCATAAGGCGAAGTCGGCGACAATGGCGTGTAATAGCGACGCGAGGCGATGTCGGTGGCGAATTCTCCCGGTGCGAGGTTACAGACCTCGATCCCAAAAGCCTTCACTTCCATCCGGATCGATTCGGTCACCAGTTCTAAAGCGCCTTTCGAAGCCGAATAAGCCCCACGGAAAGGCAATCCCGTGTATCCCGCGATAGAAGTCACGTTGATGATGTGCCCAAAACCTTGTTTCCTCATGTGCGGGATCGCGGCTTTCATGACCTCGATTGGCCCGAAAAGGTTCGTCTCGAAATGGTTCCTGATCTCGTCTGTGGGAATTTCCTCAAGCGGCCCGAGAATCCCTACGCCGGCGTTGTTCACCAAAACGTCGAGGCGTCCGGCAATCTCAACCACTTTATCTACACAATGCTTGATGGTTTCGGGCTTGTTCAAGTCGAGCGCCAGCAAAGGAAAAGGCGAATTGAGCACTTTCTCGGGATTGCGGCTCGTGCCGAAAACGTTGTGTCCCTTGTGGAAAAGATATTCGGCTACGGCCTTTCCGAGTCCGGAAGACGCACCTGTGATCAGTATGGTTTTCATTTTGGTTCGTGGCTTTTTCTGCTATGCAAAAATCCGAATAATTTTTAGAAATGTAGGTCTTTAAACGCTTATGTCTTTTAACAATTTTTACAGAAAATCTGTAACTATCCAACTTCGGGTCGCCCTAAATTTGAGACACGTCTAAACAAAAAAACTTTCGGGTATGGCCAACAAAGAAATTTTCACCAAAAAGATAGCCGCGGGCTCACGCACTTATTTTTTCGACATACAGCAAAGCCAATCGGGCGAGCTTTACCTCAGGATTTCCGAAAGCCAGAATAATGGCTCAGGCTTTGACCACAGGCGCGTGATGGTGTTCGCAGAAAACGTGGAGAACTTTGTGGAATCGCTTCACTATACGTTCAAGAAATTCAAGTCACTTCAGTCTAAAAAACAGGTTATCAAGTAGTTTCGACTTTACCACTAAACCGGTAAACTTTTAGGAGTATAATTTACAACAGCGAATTAGCGGATTTCTAAGATCTGAGTCAAAAAGAAATCCTTCTAATCCTTTAATCCGCGGCAAAAAAAAATCATCGAATCGTGTATTTCTTTGGCCAATCCGGATAAATCAGCTAGAAACTTCCTGCCCAAACTGTATCATATACCCATTATTGTCATAAACCGCAAACTCTTTCATTCCCCATTCAAAAATCTCGAGGCCGTAACAGATCGCGGCTTTCTCTTTCAATCGGTTCCAAAGGGTTTCCACATCATCTGTCCTTATATAGAAAGAACCCGAAAACTTCGGATGGTCGAATGGCGTGTGCTCGTTGGGTTTGGCCAGCATGATCTCACATTGGTCAAGGTGAAGCGATGCCCAACCCCAATCTTCGTTAAATTCGCCGCAAACGAAACCCAAAACGTCAACGTAAAAATCTATGGTTTCCTTTAGCTCATTGGTATAAAGCATCGGGATTATAGGGGAAAATCTCATATCAGTTACGAGGTTTGAACAAGTTCGAGAATGCTTTGTACAGACTTTGGTGCAAGATCGTTCCATGGTCTTCTTCTGGCAAGGACGCAAAATCAGATCTTATGCCTTTTGTTTTTGAAACGATCTTGTAAAAAGCGGCGGCATTGGTTTTCATTATTTTGTGTTCTTTGCCTCCAACCGATACGTAAACATATTGGTCTTCAAAGCTATTTTTCGCCATGAATTGTTTCGCCTGTTCGAGCAAACTTTCATTATCCCACCAAAGACTCGGACTTACGATGAGATAATGCGAAAAAAGTTGTGGCTTCTTGAGCAGGATTTCGGTCGCGACCTTTCCCATCTCGAATCGCGGGGTCAAAACGCTGGCCAGACGCGGGCTGATAACCTGCCCAATCTCCAGGCCGTGGAACCCGGCAATCG
>JBCNQO010000368.1:0-3283 GCA_039592825.1 Flavobacterium sp. | reverse complement strand
AACCGTTTTGGCGAATGACGAAATCGTGAACGGTGTTTCCGAGCGCGGCGGTTTTCCGGTTATCCGCAAGAAAATGACCCAATGGAGCATGCGAATTTCTGCCTACGCCGAACGTTTGCTGCAAGGTTTGAACGAGATCGATTGGACGCAATCTTTGAAAGACGCCCAAACGAACTGGATCGGGAAATCGGTTGGCGCTTCGGTGAAATTTCAGGTGGTTGGTTATGAAGCCGAAATGACGGCAGATGCGAATCAACCCGAGATTGAAGTGTTCACGACGCGTCCTGACACGATTTTTGGAGTGACTTTCCTGACGCTTGCTCCAGAACACGAACTCGTTTCTAAAATCGTCACCAAAGAACAAAAAGCTGCGATTGACGCCTATATCGACGCGACTTCCAAGCGTTCCGAACGCGAGAGAATGGCCGACGTGAAGACCATTTCGGGGGCTTTCACGGGCGCTTACGCGATTCATCCGTTCACAGGTTTGCCGATTCCGATCTGGATTGGCGACTACGTTCTGGCGGGTTACGGAACTGGCGCGGTTATGGCGGTTCCCGCGGGCGACCAACGCGACTACGATTTTGCGAACCACTTCAATATTCCAATTGAGAACATTTTCGAGAACGTCGATATTTCCAAAGAAGCTTACGTGAGCAAAGACAACGTGAAACTCCAGAATTCGGACTTTTTGAACGGTTTGGACTACAAATCGGCTACGAAAAAAGTCGTGGAAGAACTCGAGAAAATCAAGTCAGGGAAAGGCAAGACGAATTACCGTTTGCGCGACGCCGTTTTCTCACGCCAACGCTATTGGGGCGAACCGTTCCCGGTGTATTACAAGGAAGATTTGCCACAAATGATCGCGCTCGAACACCTACCAATCGTGCTTCCGGAAGTAGAGAAATATCTCCCGACAGAAGACGGTGCGCCGCCACTAGGAAACGCGCCAATCTGGGCTTGGGACACCGTGAACAACAAAGTCGTTCCGAACGATTTGATAGACGAGAAGACGATTTTCGCTCTCGAATTGAACACCATGCCAGGCTGGGCGGGAAGTTCGTGGTATTGGTTGCGTTATATGGACGCGCACAACAATGACCGTTTCGTGTCTGAACAAGCCGAGCAATATTGGCAAAATGTCGATTTGTACATTGGCGGAAGCGAGCATGCGACCGGCCATTTGCTGTATTCGCGTTTCTGGAACAAATTCCTGTTTGACCGTGGTTTTATCTCGAAAGACGAACCTTTCAAGAAGTTGATTAATCAGGGGATGATTTTGGGAAATAGTGCTTTTGTTTATCGAATAGATTCGGTCACCTTTACGGACGCAGAGTTAGAGAAGGAAATCTTTAATTCCGCAGCTTCGAATGAGCAATATTTAAGAGATCGAAAGAAAGCAATTGTTGAAACCTGTAAGGCAAAAAAACTAGTTTTTGTTTCTTCAAATGAAAAGGAAAACATTTCGTTCTTGCCATTGTCACTTGTCGATTTTAAAGAAAATTACAAAGTCTATAGCGTGAATGTATCTCCAATCCGTGTTCCATTATCTGTCATTAATGACGTGACGAACGAATTGGACATTGAGGCATTTAAGAATGATTCATTGCATTCAGAGTATAAAAATGGCGAATTTCTGTTAGAGAAAGGAAAGTATATCGTCGGCCGCGAAGTCGAAAAAATGTCAAAATCCAAATACAACGTAGTAAACCCAGATGACATCTGCGAAGAATACGGAGCGGACACACTAAGATTGTACGAAATGTTCCTCGGGCCGCTCGAACAGGCAAAACCATGGAACACGGCAGGAATCACGGGCGTTTTCGGCTTTTTGAAAAAACTTTGGAAACTGTACTTCGACGATAACGGATTGATCGTAACGGCAAATCCGGCCTCGAAAGACGCTTTGAAAACATTGCACAAAACCATCAAAAAGGTTCAGGACGACATCGAAGGATTCTCGTTCAACACTTCGGTTTCCCAATTCATGATCGCCGTGAACGAACTTACGGCCATGAACTGCCACGAACGCACGATTCTCGAGCCACTCGCGATCTTGATTTCGCCTTACGCGCCACACATCGCCGAAGAATTGTGGCACCAATTGGGACACAAAGACAGCATTTCAACCGCGCCTTTCCCAATTTTCAACGCCGAACATTTGGTAGAAAGCAGCAAGGAATATCCGGTTTCTTTTAACGGGAAGACGAAATTCTCTATCGAACTGGCTTTGGATCTGAATCCGAAACAAGTCGAGGAAATCATTCTGGCAGACGAACGCACAATCGCGCAACTCGGCGGAAATGCCCCGAAAAAAGTGATTGTCGTTCCCGGACGCATCATCAATATCGTACTTTAAATGCAGTACAAAACCACACTCGATACGATGTCGGCCGTTATTACGGTGGGCATCGTATTGTTGTTTGGATGCATCATCGGGTCGGCCTGGATTTTTCCCGAAGCGGGCGAAATGATCGGCGCGAGCGTTTCCACAACCGTTTTGCTTATTGCCGTTCTGGTGTTTTCTTTCGGATTTTCACCAAGAGGATTTTCGCTGGATGACAAAGGAATAATCGTGCATCGGCCTTTCAAGAATGCACACATCGCTTTCGACAAAATCCAATCGGCGACAAAAATCGCGAAAGTTCCACCGAAAGGTTTGATTCGAACACTAGGAAACGGCGGTCTTTTTGGCTATTATGGCGACTTCCGCAACGACGAATTCGGCGATATGGATTGGTATCTCACCAAACGCCAGAATGTGATCCTCATCCGAACCGACAAAACCAAAATCCTGATTTCTCCCAACAATCCCGACACTTTCCTGAGCGAGCTCAATCAGCATCTGACCAAACAAGTTTAACAAAACTACAACGTGACATTTTGGCAAATGGTTGCAAATTTGATAACCCGGAATCAAACTTAAACCAAGATCAAAATGAGTATGATGTGGATTCTTATCATCGGAATTACGATTGCGAGCTGGCTTGTGGGCCAACGTTTGCAGTCGAAATTTGACAAATATTCCGAACTGCAGCTTCGCAACGGCATGAGCGGAGCCGAGATTGCCCAAAAAATGCTGGACGACCACGGCATTCGCGACGTTCGCGTAATCTCGACGCCGGGACGTCTCACCGACCATTACAATCCGGCCGACAAAACCGTGAATTTGTCCGAAGCGGTTTACAACCAGAGAAACGCCGCGGCCGCAGCAGTTGCCGCGCACGAAGTTGGGCACGCCGTTCAACACGCAAGAGCTTACAGTTGGCTGACTTTCCGATCG
>JBCNQO010000367.1:0-3285 GCA_039592825.1 Flavobacterium sp. | reverse complement strand
GCCCGAAAAAGCTTGCAAGGAAGCCGTGATGCGGATTGTCGAGATTACGAAAAGACGCGGTAAAAATCTCAAGGATATTCAGGTTGGGTTTATCGCTTTGAACAAAAAGGGCGAATTTGGCAGTTATTGCGTGCAGAGCGGGTTTAGTTATGCGGTTTGTGATGGCGGTGGGAATCGGATGGTGAAGCCTGGCTATTTTTTGTGAGGTGCGGAGTTTTTAACTCCGCACGATGTGTTTAAAAGTCTGAGACTTTTGCTTATGAAACTGGAAATTGCGTGTTTTAATTACGAGTCGGCGTTGATTGCCGCGAATTCGGGAGCCGACAGGATCGAGCTTTGCGCAGGCTTTGCAGTAGGCGGAACAACGCCGGATTTCGAGGTTTTGGCCAAACTCAAATCTCAAGTTTGGATTCCGGTTTACGTGATGATTCGTCCGAGAAGTGGCGATTTCGTTTACACCGATCTGGAGTTTGGTCAGATGAAATCGGATATAGAAAAATTCAGGACTTTGGCCGACGGTTTTGTGTTCGGAATGCTTTCCAGCGATTCAAAAGTAGACGTAAAACGCAATTCCGAATTGGTCAATCTGGCGAACAAACCTTGTACGTTTCACCGCGCATTCGACGAAATCGACAATTTCGATTCGGCTCTAACCGACGTAATCCGTTGTGGATTCCAAAACATTCTGACTTCGGCAGGAAAAGGCAACGCGATTGACAATTTCGAGAAACTGTCTGCCGTAGTAGACAAAACCGAAGGTAAAATAACGATCATGCCCGGAGGCGGCGTGCGTTCGTCCAATATCGAAAAACTAAAGACTTCTGGCGCGAACTGGTTTCATTCGGCGGCGATATTGCAAGAAGATCAACTTGCCGACGCTTCGGAAATCGAAAAACTCAAAACAGCATTAAATCACATATAACTAATGGAATTTACAAAAGAACAGTTGGCGATCATCAATTCAGAGAACCCAAAAACGTTATTGCAATTAGAAGGCATCGAGGTGTTGGCCATTTACAGCCTCGGGCAAATGCACAACAAAATTGTCAGGATGCAAACCGTTTTCGGCACATCGAACGTAGGATTGTTCAAGATAGAAAGCATAAACGGAAACCCAGATCTGGATTTCAGCGATCCGGAACCTTGGAGAAATGTCGTGATAGATGACATGTTCGTTTCGCTGGTTTCCCCAAATGAATTCGGAAGTATAGACAAGCGTACGTTCAACAACCTGTTCGACATAAAATCGATGGAATTACTAGGGAAGTGAACGTCTTTGGGTAAAACTATTGAAATAGGTAAGACGACTTTTGTATTATTTCGAAAGCTTTGAAGACAGCGTCGTATATTCGCTTTTCGTCCATATCTTCTAAAGTATCAAAGACTTCGACCAAAGTCACATTTGCATCCAGACCTTTGGAATGTTCGATAGCTTCAATGGCGATTTTTCCATTGTCCATCTGATAAAACACAATTCCTAAGCCACTTTCGGTTCCGCTCAATAAAATTATGCCATTCGATTTTATAGCGATTACTTTCGGGAAATTACTGTCGTCAACAAACAAATTGTCTCGGAACCACTCATTCTGTTCACAGATTTCCGATACAATCTGGCTCAATGTGTCTTTTACCAAAAGGTACTTCCCGCCATTTATCCACAAGTCATACCGTCTGTTCGCTTGTTTTTCAGCAAAAGTGTATTGTCTGGCGATGTTTAAGATGTCAGAAATGTCGGCCATATTTCAGATCGGATTGACTGCTAGAAAAGCCCGTTCAACTCCGCATCAATCCTATTGTAGACCATTCCCAGATCTTCGGGATTGTTCACAAAATCGATGTTGTCTACGTCGATGATCACGAGTTTTCCTTTGGTGTAAGTAGAAATCCAGGCCTCGTAACGCTCGTTGAGTCGGCTCAGGTAGTCGATCGAGATCGAGTTTTCGTAATCGCGTCCGCGCTTGTGGATTTGGGCGACGAGATTCGGGATCGAACTTCTCAGGTAAATCAGCATGTCTGGAGGCGCGACCAACGATTCCATGAGTTCGAACAACGAAGTATAGTTGCTGAAATCGCGGTTGGTCATAAGTCCCATGGCGTGCAAATTGGGTGCGAAAATGTGCGCATCCTCGTAAATCGTCCTGTCCTGGATGATCTTTTTGCCGCTTTCGCGGATCTGCAAAATCTGGCGGAAACGCGAATTGAGGAAGTAAATCTGCAAATTGAACGACCAGCGCTCCATCTGATGGTAAAAATCGTCGAGGTAAGGATTGTCGACCACGTCCTCAAAGTGAGGTTCCCATTTGAAATGTTTGGCCAAAAGGCGCGTCAACGTTGTTTTTCCGGCTCCGATATTTCCTGCAACGGCTATGTGCATTAGCGTAAATTTAGTTTATGGATGCTGATTCCTTCGGGTGTAAAAATAGCCAAATTTTGGGCGTTATACCAGAAGCCGAGCGGTGATTTTTTCCCCAAATCGACGAGCTGTTCCTTATTGTCGGCCAACGTAAAAAGATACAGATTCCCGTTTTTGAGATAAAGCAGCGATTTGTCCGAAACGAATTGGGAATTTGACTCGGTAGGCCATTTTCCAAGACTTGTAATTTTTCCGAAAAGGTCGCAAGAATAGCGGTTTCCCGAATCGTCGAGCCAATGGAAATAATTGAAATCGGTCTCGTAATGGACGATATTTCCCTTGAGCGGTTGTGCGATGTATCTTACGGAATTCTTGAGGTAATCGTAAAGCCCGATCTGTTGGTTGATGCTGTTGTAAACCCAAAGTCGGTTCTGGGACGCATTTCCCACTGCGGTCACGGTCATCGGCTCGGCAAAATCTGAAAAATTCACGCGTCTTATCTCATTGAGCTGATTGTCCAAAAAAACGACAGCATTGAAATCTTTGTAAAAAAGCACGATGTTCATCGAATTGACCAGATCGGCTTTGTCGATTTTCCCGAATGAAATATTCTTGTATTGTAAAATCTTGCCTTCTTTTTCCTTGTAGAACGTGTTGTCTTTCACGTAATAGTTCGCACCGAGGTTGTCGAAGCCCAGAAAACGGTCGGCCGCAATCGGGATTTCGGTGGTGAGAACAGGCTGAAGTTGCGCGAAAACCGCGGTTTGCAACAAGGCGAAAAAGGTAAGCAGGAAAATTTTCATCAGAAAACTAAGATACGAATGGATCTCGACCACCCGTCCAAGCAGGAGGTTGATCTGTCCCTCGATCAGGACGAACTCTCCAACTTCACCCTTTCCGTATCGGCCACCCAGAAAGTGGGAACCGCTGGG
>JBCNQO010000366.1:0-3287 GCA_039592825.1 Flavobacterium sp. | reverse complement strand
GATCTTGAGTTCCAGATGCATGATCGAGCCGTCTTCGCGTTCGTACTTTCGAAGTTCCTGGGCATCGAAAACCGCTTGGGTGAAATCGCTGAATTTTTGGGCGCCTTCTACCATGATGTAGGGCGATAGGGAGTTGTAGTTGGTGGGTTTGAAGGACATGTTTTTAGATTTTAGATTTTAGATTTCAGATTTTAGATTTTAGATTTCAGATTTTGGGATTTCAGATTTTGGGATTTCAGATTTTCGGATTTCAGATTTTCGGATAATAGATGATAGACTCAAACGCGTGGCAAGAAAATGCGCTAAACCACCAAATGGGATATGGGAATAGCTCGAAACACTGAGGCGTCTATTATCTATCCGTCTATTGTCTTTCGTCTATTCCAACAGATTCAGGAACTTGAGTCCGAACACGACGCCGTCGGTTACGAATCCGTGTTGGTATGCCCTAAAATAATCAATTCGCATCAAACGGAATTTTCCTATGCCGACATTGTCCAGGCCGACCGAGAATTCGTGGTAAGGATTTCGGTCTGGCACGCAAAGGTTGTGGTAGCCCAAAACCAGCGTGGAACGCAATTTGTTCAACAACGGAACTTTGTTCATGATGTAGCCTTTGTCGTTGTGCTCGGCGTGGATCTCGAGATACGAATCGTTCGTGCTTTGCTCGTAATAAGGAAGCAGATTGAATCCGTAAAGGTAGCGGTCGTTTTTGCCGATGTGCGTTTGGTTGCCGTTGAAATGCTTGTAGTCGACGAACGAAATATTGTCGGCGTTGAAGAATTTCCCGGCTTTGATGATCGTCTCGAAACTGCCTTTGTTGCCCAAAGTGCGCTCGTAGCGAAGATTTCCCATGATGTGGTCAAAACTGTAGCGGCTTTCGTTCCCGACGCCTTTTTCCCAGCCTATATTGATCGTCGGATACAGATCGTTGCCAATCTTGACTTTTCCGTCGGGACGCGTCCAATATTCCTGGGCAAACACGATTCTCGCGTAAAGTCCGGTCTTGAAGACGTTGTGTTTGGTGAAAGCCGGCGTCGTGAAATCATCGGGAGCCAACGGATTGTTCGACGTGTAATGGTCGCGATCTTCGGCAATCAGCACATAATCGGTGTTGTTCCAAAGCGGTTTTCTCTCGGAATAATCGATCGTGGCGGTCATCGTGATTCCGTTCAAAACTTCCATCGAATAATTGGCATTGACGAAATTGCGTTCGTACAACTTCATGTAGTTGTCATTGAAGAATAAAGTCGAAATCGAGTTGACAAATGGCCCGATCGGATTCGATGGATTGAATTGAGCCGCCTGACTTCCGGCCGAAAGTCGAATCGTGGCATCGTTCTGTCTGTTGAACAAATGCGTGAAATTTCCCGTGGCGCGCAGTTTTTCCTCGGCCAGGCCATAAGTGAAATTGGCGCTGGCCGACGTAAAAGTGCGTTTTTCCTCTCGATTCTTGAGCCAGTTCAAACCCGTGCGGAATGTCCAACCCTGAACCGTGTTGAAACTGAAACCTTTCAAAATCCCGTCGTAGGAAAGCTGCCATTCGCGAAAAGAATTCTTGTAGGTGAAACCCGTTAGCGGGCTCCAAGGCTTGAATTTGTTGTTCCTGGCGTCGATCGAATCGAGGTAAGTGCGCGACTTTTTCTTGGTCTGAAGAATGTCTTTCTTGATATAATCGTTGGTTTCCTCAACCGTAAGCGGAATCGGGCGGATGCTTTGCCAGAACGCGTCGTCTTTCTTGTTCGCGCCTTCCACGACAGTCAAAACCTCGCGGGTGAACGTGTTTTTTTCGAACTTTTCCTGAAACTCGAAATTGTTGAACACATACGTGAATCGTCCGTCGACATTTATTCCTAGCAAACCGGCTTTCAAATCTATCGTTTGGGCGGTCTTTACCCAAAGATTGTTGGTCGTGTTGAACGTAAAAGTCTGTTTCAACGTGAGCAGATTTATCGCCGGATTCTGCATGCTTCGTCCGGTAATGTCGAGTTCACAGGCGTAAACCGCGTAACTGTCGTCCACGATATAGATGTAACCCGAAGTCACGGGCTCGAGCGGACGTTTGGGCGTAACTTTTATCTTGTTGATGAGGTGGTTGTTCTCGTCGGCAAACGTGGCTTCGAGCTTGAATTTGTAGTACGAGAAAGCTTCGTCCGAGATAGGAGAGACGATGTTGATGTAAAACGGCATATTGTTGTCATACACGTCGAAGTTGGCCGAAGCCGCGTTGTTGAAGCTGAAGCCGTTGTCGTTTCCGCTCACTTTCGAGGCGATGATCGTCTCTTTGAGTTTGTCGGGTTTTTGATAGACGACTTTTGAAACGGTTTCCGATAAGTATAAAATCCCGCTTCTAGTCGAATCGAGCACTTCGTCGAACATGTCGAGTTTTTGTCCTAAAACCGCTTTTGGGGCGTCCTTGATGCGGAAAATTCCCCTTGAATAAAAGTCGGCTGTGTATTTGGCTGTCTTTTCGGAATTGGCTTTTTTATTCCTGATCGCAGCTTTCATGATGCGGTCGGCCGGATTGTCTTTTGGGTTGATCACGACTTCCTGCAAATCGAAACTTTCTTCGGGCAAGGAAACGTTCAGCTCATACGGAAACGTCTCGATCTCGACTTCGCGCCTTTGGGTCTTGAATCCCAAAAACTGAAAGAGAATCGAATACTTTCCGGGCTTTTTGATGTTGAGCTCGTATTTTCCCTGATCGTTCGAAGTCGTGCTGTTGTAAGTATTTTCGACGTAAATGTTCACCAAGGGCAAAGTCGCGCCTTTGTCGTCTGTCGTTGTGCCGCGAATCTGCGAAAGCATCGGTAAACAAATAAAAGCGACGAGAATCGAGAAGAGTTGTTTCATGGGTTGGATTTGGCGATTGCCGTTTCTTGAGATTGACAGATTTTCAGATTTTCGGATTGTCAGATTGCGCATTTGACCCGAGATTCCAACAAGATGTTTTTCGTCAGGATAGGAAAGACTGTATCGCAAGTTCATAACTTTTGAGTCCGAAGCCCAGAATCACGCCTTTTGCGTTTGGTGAAATGTAAGATTGGTGACGGAATTCCTCTCGCGAGAAAGTGTTTGAAATGTGCACTTCCACAACCGGAGTCGAAACGGCTTTAACCGCGTCGCCAATTCCTATCGACGTATGCGTGTAAGCCGCGGCGTTCAACACGATTCCGTCATAAGAAAAACCGGTTTCCTGAATTTTCGTGATGATCTCGCCTTCTATGTTGCTCTGGAAATACTCGAGTTCCACGTTCGGGAAAGTCGATTTCAGTATTGCGACATAG
>JBCNQO010000365.1:0-3288 GCA_039592825.1 Flavobacterium sp. | reverse complement strand
CAAACAAATCGCACTTCGCCCCGATTTATACCCAAAAATTCCCGATTCCTAAAACCCAAACCCCGAAAATGCGAAAATCCCAAAATCCCAAAACCAAAAACCCTTATCTTTGCCCCGCAAAAAAAACAAACCATGTTCCATAAAAATATCAAGATTGTACTCGCCGTATTGATTTTCGCGACCGCAATCTGGCAATTCGCAGAAAGCAACATCGGCAACGGGATTTTCCTTATTCTCGTTTCGCTTTTGCCCGTTCTGCTTTACTTCAAGAACGAATTCATCATTCTGGCTTTCCTTCGTCTTAGAAAACAGGATTTCGCCGGAGCGCAGAAATGGCTTTCGAAAATCACGAATCCCGAGACTGCTTTGGTGACCAAACAAAAAGGGTATTTCCACTATCTGCAAGGCATCATGGTTTCTCAAACGAACCTGAACCAAGCCGAAAAACACTTCAGGAAAGCGGTAGAATTCGGCCTTTCTATGGATGCTGACATGGCAGTCGTGAAACTACAGTTGGCCGGAATCGCCGCGGGACGCCGTCGCAAGATCGAAGCGCAGAATTTGTTGGCCGAAGCCAAAAAGCTTGACAAGCATAATATGTTGAAAGACCAGATTTCGATGCTGAAAGAGCAGATGAAGCGCATCTGATCGCGAAACGACTTATACTTTACGACCCGTTCTTTTGAGCGGGTTTTTTATTTTAAATTCCAAATCTCTCCCGAAATTTCGGGACCAAATTCCAATCGCAAAGTATCTTCCTTCGATCGATTACGGCTTCATCAAATAAAAACCACAACCAACTGAAAACCAATAACTAAAACTATAACAAAAATTTTAAATCGAAAACCACATTTGTTAACATCTTTCGCTAAATTTGAGAGTGTTAATCTTTAAAATGGGGTTTTATGAGATTAATTTTACTTTCCTTTCTTATCGGATTCGCGTCCCAGTTGGCTCTTTGCCAGGACAAAACAGAAAAAGCGGTTCTCTTTTCGGACGCGATCAAAACGAACATCAAGAAGTACAACAAAGAATCAGATCTGGTGTACGAAACCGGCGACATCGAAAAAGGTCAGGCACTGTTCGATTCATTGGTGCAAAACCATTTGGTAGGATCCAAATTCGACGACTACACTTTCAAGAGCGTCAACAGCAAAAAGGTCAAACTCAGTGCGATCAAGAAACCTACTTTCATCATTACCTATTCGGCTTGGTGCGTAATCAACAAAGGTGAAGTCGCGGCCCTGAACAAATTGGCGCGTCAGTACAACGATTCGGTACAGTTCATCGTGGTTTTTTGGGACACCAAACAGAACATGAAAAAAGTCGGACGCCAGTTCAACGGCAAAATCCGTGTGTGTTATGCGAACGAATCCTACAAAAACGACGCAAGAACGGTCGCCACATTGAAGCACACGTTAGGTTTCCCAACGTCGTATTTCCTGAACGAAAACATGGAAGTCGTAGACATCAAACGCGGTGGCATCGCGATTCCGCCCAGAACGCCAACCAAAAAGGCGATCGAGATGAACTACGAACTTTTCAACGGAAGACTCGTGTCATTTCTCGAGAAAAAAGATCAGCTCAGGACTTTGGCCGAAGTGAATCACGATTAGCCAAAGCCAATTCCACAAGTCAAACAAAGTCGATTTTATGTCGGCTTTTTTTTTTGATTTTGACGAAAATCCACTCAAGCTGACAATCGCGTTGTATTTTTCAGACTTCGAGATTTCAGAAGCGTCAAGGTCGATAAAATACTCAGTTTGCCAACTTTTGGTTTTTTTCGCCTGGGCATTTTCGGGAACCGACCAATCCGGATAAACCCTAAAACCGCATTTTCCCTCAACATTTCCGTCAGTAAGAATTTGTCTCTTCACAAGAATTTGCTTCGGAAAAAGAAAAAATCCGGAAGCATCATTTTCTTCGGTTGCAATCACGTAAAAGTCAAAATCGTCTTCAGTACAAAAAGGTTCGGTCTGACCATTGGAATTTCTTTTCCAGAGCGTCACGAATTGCCCGATTTTCTTTGGAGTTGTTTTCGCCTTGCGGAATTTCACGTTGAAAGTCCCAAGCAGGAAATTGCATCCGAAGTAGTCCGAACACTCCAAATCCTCAGTCAGATCCGAAATAGCTTTTCCCGACAAAATCGTCAGTGCATAGCCGGCATTTCCCAATTTTTCAATCATCCGATAAATTTCAAAACACTAAAAATTAGGTAACCGACGAATAAGATTCCGAAGAGAAATCACTTCATCCCACCAATCAAAATACGGATTCCTACCAAAACCAAACAAGCCGCGAGCGAGCGAATGATGGCCTTTCCCTGAATCTTGTGCGAAAGATAAGCCCCGATTTGAGCGCCTGGAATAATCCCAACGACCAACCAAAGAATCAAATGCTGCACTTCGGCCGGAGCGTAACTTCCGTCGGCAAAATGGATGATCACGGTAATCGTGGCCATGATCGCGAGAATAAAGTGGGAAGTCGCCGTGGCGATATGCACCGGGAAACGCAGCCATTCCACCATGGCCGGCACGTGAATGATGCCGCCACCGATTCCTAAAATCGGAGACAAATAACCAACGATAACACTCAAAAACGTGCCTTTTCGCCAGTCGTAACTGTATTCGTAAACTTCGCCCGAGCGATCCACAAGCCTTTGGTGCGTCCAACCTTTTCTCTCCAGAACGACTTTGCCTTGCGGTTTGGCCTTTCCGCCTTTGATGAACAGGAAAATCGCCAGAGCAATCAAAATGATACTGAACGCTACGTCGAATGTACCTTTCGGAAGTGCTTTGGAAGTCATCACACCAAAATAAGTAAGTGGAATCGTGCAAAGAGCAAAAATGATCCCGGCCTTATAGTCGACGCGACGGTTGTACATGTAAGCCGATGTGCCAGAAATGGAGTTCGCGGCCACGACCGCCATAGAAATCGCGGTAACCGTTCCCGGATCGAGTTCGGGGTGAAAAATAAGCAACATCGGTACGATGATAAAACCGCCACCGGCTCCAATCAAAGTCCCGATCGTTCCCGTTAGCAGTCCTAAAAGCAGTAAAATATAAAATTGATCCATTTCACAAAAATAGGCATTACACGAGGAACGACCTAGCCAAAAAGCTTATTGTGGCAAGGTTTCGGGCGCTGGTTCGCGATAAATGACCGAGGTGATCGAACCCAAAAAAGCTTCAAGTGCCTGAAGTTCTTCTTCGTTGAGTTCGAGTTTTTTGATCAGATGCGAAGTCGTGGGGAATTTCTCATCGTTTTCCTGACCCGGTTTTCGTTTGG
>JBCNQO010000364.1:0-3290 GCA_039592825.1 Flavobacterium sp. | reverse complement strand
TTGCGCTCCCTCACTTAATGCCGAAAATCGCGACGATTTCTCCAATATTGCGATCACTTTAAACTACAGATTCTAGATGAAAATAGCGCTTTTGGGATATGGCAAAATGGGCCAGATTATCGAGCGTATCGCTTTGGAGCGCGGTCATGAGATCGTGCTCAAAAAACGCAGCCAGGACAATTACGATGGTTTGGAAAATGCCGATGTCGCCATAGATTTCAGCGTTCCCGATTCGGCCGTGGCCAATATTTCGGCTTGTCTCGAAAACGGAATTCCCGTGATTTCGGGCACGACGGGTTGGCTCGACCATTTCCATAAAATGGTGGAATTGTGTGAACAAAAAAACGGAGCTTTCCTTTACGGATCGAACTTCAGCCTTGGTGTGAACCTGTTTTTCAACCTGAACGAATACCTGGCGAAAATGATGGCAAAATTCCCTGAATATAAAGTTCAGATGGAAGAAATCCACCATACCCAAAAACTTGACGCGCCCAGCGGAACAGCGATTTCCCTTGCGAAAGACATCATCGAGAATTCCGATTATTCGAGTTGGGCTTTGGCCGATGCAAAACCAGACGAAATCCTGATCGATGCCAAGCGCATCGAGAATGTTCCAGGCACTCACACGGTTTCTTACGAATCGGAAGTCGACAAGGTCGAGATCACGCACATTGCCCACAGTCGCGAAGGTTTCGCCTATGGAGCCGTGATCGCATCGGAATGGATTGTTGGGAAAACCGGCGTATTCTCTATGAAAGACGTGCTCGAATTTTAAAAAAATCTTAATTTGGTAACGCGTCGGCAAAACGTCCGACTTACGCATAAAATCTGAACGAACATGACCCTAACCCAATGGTTTATCTTTTTCCTGATCGTGCAAGTGGTGCACTTTGCGGGAACGTGGAAATTGTATGAAGCGGCCGGCAGAAAGCGCTGGGAAGCCGCAATTCCGGTTTACAACGCCATCGTGCTCATGAAAATCATCAACCGCCCGATCTGGTGGACGATTTTACTTTTCGTGCCCGTGGTGAACCTGATCATGTTTCCGGTGGTTTGGGTAGAAACGCTTCGCAGCTTCGGGAGAAATTCCACAACCGATACGTTTTTGGGCATTTTCACGTGCGGACTTTACATTTACTACATCAATTACACCCAACCGCTGAACCACATTCCAGACCGCGAATTGCGGTCGAGATCGAAAATCGGGGAAACCGTTTCTTCTTTGCTTTTTGCTGTGGTTGTGGCCACTTTGGTTCACACTTACGTGATGCAACCATTTACGATTCCGTCGCCCTCATTGGAAAAAACTTTGCTCGTGGGCGATTTCCTTTTTGTGAGCAAATACAACTACGGAGCGCGCACGCCGTCTACAACCGTGGCTTTCCCGATGGTGCACGATACGATTCCGATCGTCAACAAAAAGTCTTATTCGAGATGGCCGCAGTTGCCAAGTTTCCGATTCCCAGGATTCGAGAAGCCCGAGAAAAACGACATCGTGGTCTTTAACTGGCCAGCCGATACCGTCACGAAATTCTTCGATGCCTCGACGCCCGGCGTAGACAAACCGATCGACAAAAAGTCGAATTACGTGAAACGCTGCGTGGGCGCGCCCGGCGACAGTTTGTCGATTCGCGATGGTTTTGTTTTCATCAACGGAAAAGAGCTCAAATTGTCTGACCGTGCGAAACCTCAGTACGTACATAAGGTATATTCGAAAAAAGGAGTTCCGACGCCTTTGATCATCGCCGCCGGATCTACCGAATACGACCGTTTCTTCGAGATTCCGCAACCGAACAAGGAACAAGCCGACGCGATTCAGCCTTATCTCAAGAATGTGGCGCCCATTTCGGCCAATCTGCTAAGAATTACAACCGACCAACGCGGACTTCCTATGGGCGTTTTACGTCAGATAGGATTACAAGCCAACGAGGTTTATAACTATGAAGTCGATGTGAACCTTACCTTGAAAGGCGCCGCGGAACTTCGCTCGCACAAGACCGAAATCGACTCTGTGGTAAGAATCATCCTGCCGAAATACCAAGGCGAAATGAGCGATGTTTTCCCGAAAGGTTATACCAATTGGAGCATAGACAACTACGGCCCGATTTATATTCCGGAAGCCGGAAAAACCGTGGCTCTGAACCGTCAAACGCTTCCTTTCTACAAAAAAGTCATCACGACTTATGAAGGAAACGACCTCAAAGTGAACGGAGACGAAATCCTGATTAACGACGCGCCAGCCAAGACTTACACGTTCCAGCACAATTATTACTACATGATGGGCGACAACCGACACAAATCGGAAGACAGCCGTTATTGGGGATTTGTGCCCGAAAATCATATCGTAGGAAAACCGGTGTTCATTTGGATGAGCATCGATTCAGAAGGCAGCGGACTGAACAAGATCCGTTGGAACCGCATGTTTACGACAGTTGGAGGCGACGGAGAACCGGTTTCTTACCTCAAATTTTTCCTGATCGCACTCGCGCTTTATTTCGTGGCTTCGTTCTTCGTCAAAAAGAAAAAACCGGCCGAATCGTAATGAGTGTTTTGCTTTATCCGACGTATTTTCCGTCGATCAGCCATTTCGTGGCCGTTGCACAATCGGATTCATTGATTCTGGAAGTGGAAGACAATTTCCAAAAACAGACGAATCGCAACCGCATGTACATCTATAGCCCGAACGGACGTCAATTGCTGAACGTTCCGGTGAAACATACCAGCGCGGCGGGTCATCAGAAAACGAAAGACATCCGCATCGAAAAGAATTTCGATTGGCAGAAACTGCACTTCAAATCGCTTGAGGCCGCTTACAGAAGTTCGCCTTTTTTCGAATATTACGAAGACGAAATCGCGCCTATTTTCTTCAAGAAACAGCCGTTTTTGATGGACCTGAACTTTCAGGCGCTCGAAGTCGTGCACAAATGCCTGGGCTTGCCTTTCGACCACAAAAAGACCGAGGAATACTTTCACGAAGTGTCAGACGTAAATGATTTGCGTGCACTTGCGAACGGCAAAAAGGATGAGAACCAATTTGACGAATACACCCAGGTTTTTGGCGACAAATTCGGCTACCTGAACAATTTGAGTATTCTCGATCTTTTGTTCAACGAAGGTCGATATGCTTTGGATTATTTGAAGCGTCAGACGTTGATTCTTCCGTAAACGCCTTTCTAACGTCCGAAACTTCCGTCTTTTACAAGGTTCACGTAGATTTCTTTTAAATCTTCGGGCTTGATTATCGCAATTTTCTCAAGTCCGTAGGTCGATTTTATCCAATTGAGGCAATC
>JBCNQO010000363.1:0-3295 GCA_039592825.1 Flavobacterium sp. | reverse complement strand
AAAATCCGTGAATCCGTGGCAAAAAAATAAGCGGCATCAGAAAAAAGTTCAGATCATAATAATCCACTACCCGAGCAATGCGACCTGGCCGAAAGGCAATCAGCGGCAAAAAAAAAGAGAATACACGATCCAAAGCGAGGATTGGTGTAAGGATAATCGTTCATTTGCCATAAAATGAGGTTGCTTTTAGCGAGAGATTCGTTAAAAAGCAAACCGAGCTGTAACAATCCGAATTCCAGTAGGTCTTATAAGCAATCATCAATCACCCAAAGCGCTACCGGATCAGCGGGAATGCGGCGGGACAAATCAATCAATCATGCAATCAAGAAACACTGCTGCGGCGGCGAAGGCTGTCGCGTTGTGTCCGGACTCATCATTTGGGCACACTTCTGAAAGGCCAACATTTGGCGATTTCCAAACTTTTTTACTGACGCTTTTCCTGCTCGCAACGGCTTTTTTGTCGGCGCAAATGAGCGAGAATGCCGATGGATTTTTATCGGATCTGAATTCCAAAAACCTGTTCAGCGGAAACGTGCTCATCGCCAAAGATGGCAACGTCGTTTTCCAGAAATCTTACGGTTATGCCGATGCCGAAAACCAGCTAGCAAACACGGCAGACACCGAATTCCGCGCGGGTTCGCTCACCAAAATGTTCACTTCTACGCTCATCCTGCAATATGTCGACCAAGGCAAGATCTCGCTTTGGGATCGAGTGAGCAAATTCGCCCCGAACATCGAGAATGCCCAGAATATCACGATACGCAATTTGTTGAGCCATACGTCGGGCATTCGCGGGAAAGTCCACGAAGGCTCGAAAACACTGGCAGAATCGGTACAGAATTTCGAGTCGGAAAAGTCGGCATTCAAGCCTGGATTTCGCTTTGAGTACAACAATTTCAATTACATTCTTTTGGGCTATATAGCCGAGAAAATCGGGCATCGGCCTTATGCCAAACTCGTGCGCGCCAACATTTTCAAGCGTTTGGGCATGAAACACAGCGGCATCGATTACGCCGGACGCGTTTCCGGAAACAAGGCTTTGGGTTATATGGTTTCCCAAAACGAGTCGCTTGAGAGAATGGATTCAGACAATGTGGACGTGGCTTCGGCGGCGGGCGCGCTTTACACGACAGTTGGCGATTTGCTCAAGTGGTCAAAGGCGATCGAAAGGCGAAAACTTTTGTCCGAAGATATGTGGAAACTCGCTTTTATGGAAGTGCGTCCGGGTTACGGTTTGGGTTGGATGATCCGCAAGGACGGCAATCACTCGAAAGTCGGGCACACCGGATCGATCGAAGGTTTTATGGCCGATTTCATGCGTTTTGACCAAGACGGAACGACGGTGATTTTCCTGTCTAACGTTTTGCCGCCACGCGACACAAGAATCAGTTCGGCTCTTACCGCGATCGCATTCGACCAGAAATTCGAACCCGAATCGCCCAAAAAAGAGATAGAAGTCGCTCCCGAATATCTGCAGCGCTACGTTGGCACTTATGAATTGGAAGGACAGAAAATGGTGGTTTCTGAAAAAGACGGAAAACTTCTTGTACTAGCTCCAATGGGCGATACGGTGGAATTAGGCGCTTTGTCCGAAAGGAAATTTTTTGTGAAAGGCCCGCAGATAGGAGTGGAGTTCGAGGAAAAAGACGGACAGATCATTGCCATGAACCTCGATATGAGAGGCGGGCAAAAGTTTGTGAGGTTGTATTGAAATTTTTTGTTTAGGGTGAAAGGGCGCGGTCGTAAAGATGGCGCTCTTTCTTTTTATTTTCGTTCGATGTTCCTAATCGTGTGCAAAAGGTCGCGTTCGAGTTTTTGTACGGCACTTATCTTTCCTTGCGCGATCGAAGTTCCGAACAGGTAAATGTCTGGCGTCGATTTCTCTTTTTTGTTCCTTGGCGAAAGCGTCCATTTCCTTACGAAATCCATTCTTAGGTTTTCGGCTTTGGCTTTCTCGAACAGTTTTTCGTCGGCCAGCTTGATCTGTTCGATGGCTTTTTCGAGACGATCGGCGTGGTGCTTGAGTTTTTTCTTGTCCATTTCTGACGTTTTTTCACCGTGCGTTTGCCAGCACAGTTGCCCAAAGATACGGCATTTGCGTGGTTTTGGATTTTTTGGTCAGGCCAATCGCGGGCTCACGTAAAATCGCTACTTTTGCAACAGGCAATGATGTCTGCCTTGAACCGCCAATTTTGGCTGATGACGTCTGTTAATGGCTACGGCCAAAATAGGCTATTTACATCAAGGCAATGGAAACCCCAACTTTCAAAAGACAGCTCGCTTCAATCCCATATTGTTCTTTTTTCGTGAAATGGCTCGTGATGACGGCAATCATCTCGGCCATAATAGGATCGGTTTCGGCCTTTTTCCTGGTTTCGCTCGATTGGGTCACGAATTTTCGCGAATCGCATATCTGGCTTATCGCTTTGTTGCCGATTGCCGGTTTGGCGATTGGTTTGCTCTATCATTATTTGGGTTCCGATGTCGTGAAAGGCAACAACCAATTGTTAGAGGAATTCCACAGTCCGAAAAAGGTGATTCCGCTCAAGATGGCGCCTTTGGTTTTGGTTGGGACATTAGTTACGCACCTTTTTGGCGGTTCGGCCGGACGCGAAGGCACGGCAGTCCAGATGGGCGCGGCGATTTCGGACCAATTCTCTAGAATCTTCAGCCTCAAAAGACGCGACAGACGAATCTTGATCACCATTGGAATCAGCGCCGGATTCGCCTCGGTTTTCGGGACGCCATTGGCCGGAGCCGTTTTCGCGCTCGAGGTCATGGTTTTGACCAACATGCGCTACGAGTCGATTCTTCCGGGATTTTTCGCAGCCTTCGCAGCCGATTTCGTTTGCCGATGGTGGCATGTGGGTCACACGCATTACAGCGTTCCCGAAGTTCCCGAAATTTCCGCGACAGCTTTGGGCTGGACGATTTTCGCCGGACTGCTTTTTGGGTTGGCCGCGCTTTCGTTCTCGAAAATCCTGCACGTCATTTCGGCTTTTTTCAAGCAAAGAATCAAGTTTGCGCCTTTGCGCCCTATGATTGGAGGCATCGTGATTGCGGTTTTCGTATTCGCCACGGCAAGCACCAAATACATCGGTTTGGGAATCCCGACGATTCTCGAGGCGTTCGAAAACCAGTCGGCGTTTTACGATTTTGGGGTGAAAATCCTGATCACGGCTTTTACGCTTGGCGTTGGGTTCAAAGGTGGCGAAGTGACGCCTTTGTTCTTTATCGGGGCGACTTTGGGTAGCGCGCTTTCGGGCTTTGTGCCGCTTCCGGTGGCGCTTTTGGC
>JBCNQO010000362.1:0-3304 GCA_039592825.1 Flavobacterium sp. | reverse complement strand
CACGATCTCAAGGATATCCGGTTCGTCGTCTACCAATAGAATCCTGATTTCTTTTTTCTTCATCTGTAGGTGAAAAAGTTGTTTTGCGGCTCAAAAGTAAAGATAAAAAAAAGCCTTAAAACCCGATTAACAATCATTTAATCTGTTAACAATTCAGTAAACATTTACGAACCGAAACGTAACCCGTTCTTAACATTGCCCTTATTTAGGCACGGTTACTTTGCGCCAAAATAAAAAACAAAGAAAACTCATCATGAGAAAACAACTCTTAGTAGTACTCGCGGTTTTGGCTTCGGCTTTTGCTTTTGCCCAGAAAGGTACGCTTACCGGAACTATTTCGGACAAAGACCTTAACAACGAACCGCTACCGTTCGCGAACGTACTCGTTAAAGGTACGACAAACGGTGTTACGACAGACGACCAGGGAAAATACTCCATTGCGTTGGAACCTGGAACTTATGTTATAGAATACAGTTTTTTGGGATATGAAACCTTGACCGAGAACGTGACTATCGTGTCCGGACAAACCGTTACGGTAAACAAAACCATGGGCGCCGGAACTTACACGCTTCAGGACGTTCAGGTGCAGGCGCAGGTGAACCGCCAGAAAGAGAGTTCGCTTTTGCTCGAGCAGAAAAACGCTGTCGAGATCAAACAGAACATCGGGGCTCAGGAATTGGCTCGTAAAGGTGTGACCGACGTTTCGGCTGCGGTCGTAAAAACGACTGGCGTTACCAAGCAAGAAGGTTCGGGAACGATTTTCGTGCGTGGTTTGGGCGACCGATACAACGCTACGACTTTGAACGGGCTTCCGATTCCGTCGAACGACGCCGAAAAGAAGAACATCGCTTTGGAGATTTTCCCGACGGATATCGTGGAATATGTATCTATAGACAAAGTTTACGGATCAAAATTATACGGTGACTTTGCCGGCGGAAACGTTGACATCATCTCGAAAGAACACAGAGGAAAAGGCACTTTCAGAATCGATATAGGATCGAATGCCAACACGAATGCGATCTCTAACGACAACTTCAGATTGCACGCCAGCCCGAACGCTTCCGGTTTTGGCATGACCAGCAAACCGGTTAACGGACTCAATCAATACGATTACGAAACCTGGAGATTGGACACGAAAAATCCTTTTGGAGGAACAATCGGAATTAGCGGCGGCAATTCGTGGAATGTTGGTGAGAACGGAAAATTGAGCGTTTTCGCTACCGGATCTTTCTCTAACGAATACCAGTCGATTGAAGATGGAAAAGCCAACGGGAGCATCAGTCCGACAGGCGTGATCAACAAGCGTTTCGACACTTACGATTCTTTCAGCTATGCTACGAACACGACCGGAATGGCGAATGTGGCTTACAAGATCAACTCGAACCACAAGATCAAATTCAACTCGCTTTTCATCAATACGAGCGATCAGCAAACAGACGAATACCGCGGTTATATCGTGGATTTGGCCAACGACGGAAACGGATTTATCCGAATCAACACTTTTACGAAAACCTCTTTGTTTATCAACCAATTGTTGGGAGAACACAAGTTTTCTGACCGTTTGCAACTGAACTGGTCTGGCGCTTTCAACAACGTAAAAGACGATCAGCCGGACAGAACCTGGAACACGATGAACGAGCAAGCGACCGGTTTTACGATCAACTCGCAGTCGGCTCCAAACAACAACCGTTATTTCCAGGAATTGACAGAAAAAGAATACAACGCGAATGTTTCTGTTGACTACAAAATCTTCAAGAACGGCGAGAGCGACTACAACGGAAAATTGACTTTGGGCTACAACGGACGTATGAAACAGCGCGATTTCTCGGCGGTTCAATACAACTTCAAGGCGACGAATACTCACCTTGGCGACATCGTGGATCCGAACAACCTCGACGCTTTCTACAATCAGACGAACCTTACAAACGGATTCTTCGAGATCTCGACTTTCCGCGGAAGCGCGCAAGTTCCCGGAGCTTTGCGTCCGCAGACTTACAATGGTGATCTTGACATTCACGCAGCTTTCGGATCTATCGAATACACTTTCAGCCCGAAATTGACAGCTGTTTTGGGATTGAGAGGTGAAGCCATCAAACAGAACATGGATTGGGACACGTCTTTGTCTCCTGCCGGAACGAATGAATTGACGAAAACCGCGATTCTTCCTAGCTTGATCGTGAAATACGCTTTGAACGACAAACAGAACTTGCGTTTCGCTTTCTCTAAAACTTACACGCTTCCACAGTTCAAGGAACGCGCACCTTTTGCTTACGAAAGAGCGACTCAGGTTTATTTTGGTAACCCGTTCTTGTATGAGTCCGATAACTACAATTTAGACTTGAAATGGGAAATGTTCCCGAATTCTGACGAGGTTTTCTCTGCGACGGCTTTCGGAAAGTACATCGTGAATCCAATCAACGAAGCGGTTGTGAACTCTTCTACGAACGACATTTCTTACCTGAACTCTGGTGATTATGGATATGCTGCAGGTGTTGAAATCGAGATCCGCAAGAACATCTTCAAGACAGACGAAACCAACTCGAAGCGTTTGAGCGCCGGTTTGAACGTATCTTATTTGTATACCGACCAGGAGCTGAACAACGAAAAAGTGGCCGACGAAACCAACTTGAACGTTGACTTCACACACAGCAGAAGTGCTTTCGCTGGTGCATCGGACTGGCTAGGAAATGCCGATATCTCTTACTTCACGGAATGGAACGAGAAACGTGCGAACATCACAGCAACTGTAGCTTACAACTTGTTCTCTGACAGAATCTACGCCTTGGGAACACAGCAAAGAGGTGATTTGGTAGACAAAAGCGTCGGAACTTTGGACTTTATCCTGAAATCGAAACTCAACGAGAACTTCGGCATTGGCTTGACCGCAAGAAACCTTACGAATCCTACGATCAAACAGGTCCAGGAAAATACGGGCGGAGACGTGCTTTCGCAATCGTATAAAAAAGGAATGGGAATCAGCCTTAGCGTGAACTACCAGTTCTAAAACACACAATATAAATAGCTTACGAAGGGTCGCCATGTGCGGCCCTTTTTGCTTAATGTTCGCTTTAACTAGTTCACATTAAGGTAATATAAAATTCGGTTTATGTTAATGAAACCGTCACATTGGTTTAACGCCTTAAAGAAATTCGCGAGGCATCTTTGCCGTACAAATTTGAAACTATCAATCTTTACTAAAGAATCTATGAAAACAACATTCAGAAAACTAATGTCTTTGGCAATTGTAGCGGCTGCTTTCGCAAGCTGTAGCGACGACGACACGAAAGCTCCTTCATCGTCTTTC
>JBCNQO010000361.1:0-3308 GCA_039592825.1 Flavobacterium sp. | reverse complement strand
GGCCGAAGATATCCCGCACTGGGACAATCACGGCGTTGAATATCGTGTTATTGCTGGCGAGGCTTTCGGCAAAAAATCGGCGGTTCCGGTTTATAGTCCGCTTTATTTTCTGGAAATCAAATCTTCGTCTGCGAAAAAAATCAACATCGGACACGAACTTTTCGGCGAAAGCGGTATGTATATCTTGGAAGGAAACGTCACGACCGAAGGCCACATTTTTGGGCCAAAGCAACTTTTGGTTGCCAAAGACGCGCATTTGTGTGAATTCGAGATGGACGCCGACACTACGGTTTATATATTCGGCGGAGAACCTTTCCCAGAAGAACGCTTTATTTTCTGGAACTTCGTGGCTTCGTCCAAAGAGCTTATCGAAGACGCCAAGGTGAAATGGGAAAACCAGGAATTCGACAAAGTTCCAGGTGAAACAGAATTCGTTCCACTTCCAAAACCAAGATTCTAATGGCAGACGTTACGGCAAAAATAGGTCGCAAGAAATTTAAGATGGACGTGACTTCCTCTCACGGAAACTCACTTATCGCAGACGAACCGAGGCATTTGGGCGGTCAGGATCTTGGGTTTTCACCATTCGAACTTCTCGCCTCTTCGTTAGGAACGTGCACGGCAGCCACGATGCGGATGTACTCTGACCGCAAAAAATGGGATATGGAAGAAGTGATCGTGAGAGTGAGCGTAGAAAGGGACGACAAAGCCGACAAAGCTTTTTTCGTGAGGCACATCGAAATGAAAGGCAATCTCGACAAGGACCAATGCGCGCGTTTACTTGAAATTGCCAACAAATGCCCTATCCATCGCACTTTGGAAGGCACGATCGAGATCGAGACCATCGCCAATTAACGAAACGCATTTTTCAAAATTCCCGTGATGGCTTACCGACGCGGGGATTTTTTTGTGTCCGGAAATGAAAAATGGGAGTTCGTCTATTTTGGTGATTTCAGACTTTGGGATATCGGACATAAACTCGAAAAGAGCTTTGTCCGACACACAAATCGTATGCGCAAAATCGGTATCGATTTTGGTTTTGGAGTAAACGGTTTCGTTTCCGAATCGCACGAAACTTTCGGAATCCAAATCGTTGCAAACAAAATATTTGGGATTGAAACTGCGTATTCCGGTCTGTCGGTTGAAAATCTTGTAAGCCGCTTCTTTCCTGCTCCACAAATCCCAAACGGAAACTTCCGGATTTTGGGAAGATTTGATCAGTTCGATTTCATTATCGGAAAACAGTTTTTCAAGAAAACCCTTGCGACGCCAATCGCTTTCGGCCTTTGCGACCGCAAGATCGACGACGTCATTGCCGATCATTTTTCGGACAATTTTTCTTGGATGATGGCCAAAGCCGCTTTCACGTTGAGCATTTTTTCCATCGAGGCATTGTCGATCGTGATGTCGAAAGCTTCTTCCACATCTAGCGCAACGTCTACCAAATTGGCCGAATTGATCTGCAGGTCGCGGATAAAATCGGTTTCTTCACTCAGGTTTTCGAAGGCTTCCTGATTCTTCACATAAGGTTTTACGATGCTTTTGAGCTGTTCGATGGTCTCGGCTTTGTTCATGTTTCGGGCGTTTGTTTAGTCAAATCGACCAAATATAACACATCCGTTCACATCGCCAAAACCGAAACTCGCCTTGGCCACATACTTGAGTTGTGTGTCAACGGTTTGGGTAGGAATTTTTTCTCGCGCGACCAGTTTTTCGATCTCGGGATTCAGGTCTTCGCAGTTTCGGTTCGGGAAAACGAATTGGTGTTTGATCTGCAATATTGTCGCCACGCTTTCAACGCTTCCGGAACCCGAAAGGCAATGCCCAACGGTCGATTTTAGCGAGTTGATGTAAGGAAAATCCCTGCCGTTTCGCCCCAAAGCTTTTGTCCAGTTCTCGATTTCGAGACTGTCTTTTGTGGTCGCCGTCAAATGTCCGTTTATGGCATCTATGTCTTTTCCTTCGATTCCCGCCGATTTCAAAGCTTCCGAAATGCATCTCTGGACGGCAATAGGATTCGGTGCTGTCATGGAACCTTCGCCTCTTTGCCCGCCGGAATTCACGTGTCCGCCCAGAATTTCTGCGTAAATCGTTGCACCTCGTTCCAATGCCGATTCGAGATCTTCGACCAAAAGTGCGCCCGCGCCCGCGCCGGGAACGAATCCAGATGCCGTAGCGCTCATTGGCCGCGAAGCGTTTTCCGGATCGTCATTGTATTTGAAATTACACACGCGCATCGCATCGAAACCGCCCCAAATGTAAGGTCCGGCGTCGCTCGTGCTTCCCGCGAGAATGCGTTTTGCCTTTCCCGATGCAATTCTGTCGTAAGCCAAAAGAATGGCTTCCGCTCCGGTCGTGCAAGCCGATGAATTGGTCGTGACGATGTTGCCAAGCGCGAGTTTGCCGCCCAGATAAGCCGTGACACCGCTCGCCATTGTTTGAACGACCGCAGTACTTCCTAGCCTTCTCACGTTTTTGTCGTCGATTTTGTAGATCGCCTCCCGGAATTTTCCAAGACCAGAAGTTCCGGCTCCGAAAATCGTTCCGCTGTCAAAGTCGGGCTCGTTCGAGTCCATTGGCAATCCCGCGTCTTTCCAGGCTTGGATGCCCGCGATTACGCCATACATGATGCCGTCTGCGTCGAAATTTCTAAGTTCAAGTTCGGTGAAATACTGGGATTTTAGTTCTTCCGAAACTTGCGGTTTGGCCGAAATCTGGCACGAGAAATTCAGGTCGGCCAATTCCTGGTCGAACCTTATGCCCGATTTGGCAGATTTTATGGCCTCGAGAAATTCTGGAATATCGGTCGCGTTAGGTGCGCAGATTCCCAATCCCGTTATGACGACTCTTCTATTCATGCTTTGTTGGTTAGTATACCCGAAATGAAGCCGCTGCAGACGATTTCGCCTTTATCGTTAATCATTTCGACTTTGCATTTCAGTTTTCCGAACCGGAAGTAGATCTTGGTTGAAGTGACCGTAACTTTCTCGTTCGGGAAAACGGGTTTTAAAAATTCTATTTCATTGGAAGTCATTGCAATTGCGGTCGATGACTTCAATTTATCATCTAAAAGAAAAATCCCCAAACAAACCACGCCGATCTGCGCCATACATTCGGTTAAAATGACGCCCGGAGTTACGGGATTGTCGCGGAAATGGCCTTTGTAAAAATCGAGACTTGAGTCGAAAAAATACGTGCCTTTCGCCCCGTTTTCGTCTATGGAAAGCAATTCGTCCACGAACAGAAACGGTTTCGAGTAGGGTAATTTTTCGAGTATTTCGGTTTTGGATATCATTGCAAATTTTCGC
>JBCNQO010000360.1:0-3313 GCA_039592825.1 Flavobacterium sp. | reverse complement strand
TCATCGATTCCTTGGCCGACATGATCGCGTGAGCCGTTCCAAGCGGTTGTTCCTGATAGTAGATTGAGCCTTTCGCTCCCAATTTTTCGGCTATCGCCACAAGGTCTGTCTCGACTTGCGTGCCGAAATCTTTGTGGATGATAAAAGCGATTTCCTCGATTTCCTGGTTGATCACGCCCGCGATGTCTTCTACCAAACGGTGCACGATCGGTTTGCCCGCGATTGGGATTAGCGGTTTAGGGATTGTTAGCGTATGTGGACGTAATCTTGAGCCGCGTCCGGCCATTGGAACTATTATCTTCATTTTTTGTCGAATATCTAAAGTCGAACGACTTCTAGTTATGGTTTATACTATTGGCCTTAATCTCAATTTTTTTCGCCGGAGTTGCAAACTCCGGAACACAACTCGCGAAGTTGCAAACTTCGCTCTACAAAGTCCCGGTACTACCAAAACCGCCCGCACCGCGAGCAGTTTCTCCAAGCTCTGAAACTTCAACCCATTCTGCTCTTTCGTGTTTGGCAATAACAAGCTGCGCAATGCGCTCACCATTCTCGACCACAAAAGCCTCGTTGGATAAATTTACCAAAATTACCCCGATTTCGCCTCTGTAATCGGCGTCTATCGTGCCTGGAGAGTTTAGGACAGTTACGCCTTTTTTGGCCGCCAATCCAGAACGCGGACGAACCTGTGCTTCGTAACCTATGGGAAGTTCTATGAACAATCCTGTTTTTACGATGGTGCGTTCGAGTGGCGCCAAGGTGATTGGTTCTTCCAGGACAGCGCGCAGATCCATTCCTGCCGAAGCGATGGTTTCGTAGTTTGGCAGCGCGTGGCCAGAGGTGTTGATGATGTTTATTTTCATTGTTTCGTGTGTTCTTGTTTTGTGCCGATTGCCCTAGCCCCGATATAAGCGGTTAGCCTTTTGCAGGAAAACGCTTGTATTTGCCGACTTGCGACAGCGACTGCAGGAAGCTCGTTGCAAGGCGTTGCAAATGCCGCGTTTTGCCAGAAAGCTAATAGCGGATAGCGGGTTCAAGCTTCATATCTCCATTTTTTTCGTTCTCGATTTTCGCTTGAGGATCCGTTCTAAAGTTTCGCGTTCGCTGTAATAGATGAAACCTATGAAAATGAGCAATAACGGTATGTTGACGAAATAATTCTCGCGGAAAACGTAAAAGGCGACAAACGAAAAACCGATGGAAAGCCCGAGATAGCCTAGGATTTTCTTCATGTCGTACGGGATTTCGTATTGCTTTTGGCCCATTAGGTAGGAAATGACCATCATGGTTCCGTAGGCCGCGATCGTGGCGATTGCCGAACCCATGTAACCGTCTCCCGATTTCTTTTGGAAAATGGGAATCAGGAAGAAGTTGAGCGCCAAGGTGACGACGGCTCCGACGATGGAAATGTACGTGCCTATGTAAGTTTTGTCTATGAGTTTGTACCAGACCGACAGGTTCGTGTAAATGCCCAGGAAGAAGTTGGCGACGATGATTAGCGGCACTACTTTCATGGCTTCCCAATATTCGGGGTTGCTTAGTAGAAAGATTTTGAGCACGTCTGCGAAAATTACGACCGACAGCAAAATGAAAGATCCGAAGATCACGAAGTATTTGGTAATGACGGCGTAGGTTTGCTTGGCGTTGTCGTTTCCGGCGTGGCTAAAAAAGAACGGTTCGATTCCAAGACGGAAAGCCGTTGCATACAAAGTCATGAAAAGTGCGAGTTTGTAACAGGCTGAATAAACGCCGGCCTGATCTTTCCCGACGTTTGTGGGAAGGATTTTCTCGAGCAGGATTTTGTCGAAATGCTCGTTTATGGCGAACGCGATTCCGGCGAAGAAAATGGGTAGTCCGTATTTCATCATTCGCTTCCACAGATCTGGGTCGATGTGCCAGTTGATCTTGAAATAATCGGGCGAAAGCACCACGAACGTCAGCAAACTCGCGATGAGATTCGACATAAAAATGTATCCGACCTCGAAATTCTCTACGTACAAACTGCTTATGAAACTGTCTGGATTGCTGTCTGCGAAGCCCGGAAGCCACAAAAGGCAAATGAGGTTCAAGCCCATATTGACCGCGACGTTCCCGATCTTGATCGCGGCGTAGCGCATTGGTCTTTGTTCTGCCCGAAGTTTCGAGAACGGGATCACTACGAGCGCATCCAAAACCAGAATCCAGATGGCATAAGTGATGTAGGACGCGTCGACTTTGACACCTTCGGCAATGCTGTTCCGGAACAAAAGTGCGAGTCCGAGAAAAATCAATGACGACCAAAAAATGGAAATGGTCGAGGTAGAAACTACATTCGACTTGTCTTTTTCGGTATTGTAGAAGCGGAAGAATCCGGTTTCGAAACCGTACGAAAGCGCCACGTTCAGGAAAACCATCCAGGCCATGACGATGCTCACTTCGCCGTATTCGCCTTTGGGCAATTTGTCTGTATATAACTTGACCAACAGGAAACTGAGCATTCTCGGCAAAACCGTGGCTAGTCCGTAAATCGCAGTCTGTTTGAAAAGGCTTTTGTACACGTAAAGGTGAAATTTCGCTAATAGACAAAAATAGCCATTTCGCTCGGGAAAGCATAAGTCTTAAACGCCCGTTATCACCATTTTAATTAACATTTAAGACCTTTTGAGGTGGTTTTCTACGGTTTTTTGGAGCATTTCCTGCTGACTGCGATAGATGAATTGGAACCAAAGGATAATCAACGGAAAAATTGCGAAGGTAATCCAGGCTTTTTCTTGTGCGGTCGCGGCCGATATGACTAAAATCACGAACCAGATCACGAAAAGGAACGCGATCTCGCCGCGCATGCCGCTGTGCATTTCCACCGTGATTTTACCGGACGCATCGCGCGCGAACTGCACATCTGTCGTTATCGGATAAAACTTGAAACCGTTCACCATGCCGATACCTACGGACACTTTGGGCGTGCACACAATGGAATACGGCGTTTGGCGTTCTGCGTCGAACGACTTTGAGCCAAGCAACAATTTGCCTTCCAGATCTTCAATGTCGCCTTCGATCTCGAAAATGCGTCTTACGGTAAAGAATTTCGCGAATCCCATTTTCCAAAAATAAAAAAGCCGGACGAATGCCCGGCTTTTTCTTTTGTTTTTGTGTTTTGCTTATCCTTTCAAAGCTTCCGCACCACCAACGATCTCGAGGATTTCTCCTGTAATCGCTGCCTGACGCGCTTTGTTGTAAGTAAGTTTCAACTGGTTGCGCAAAGCTGTCGCGTTGTCTGTCGCTTTGTGCATGGCCGTCATACGGGCTCCGTGCTCGGCTGCCAAAGAGTCGCGAA
>JBCNQO010000036.1:0-8300 GCA_039592825.1 Flavobacterium sp. | reverse complement strand
CTTCAGTCGGCTTTCGACAAAAAAATGGATCTCAAGACCAAACGCGACCATGACCGTCACCACAACAACGAAAAGTTGAAATAAGATACCTAACCAATCCTTAAAAAGCCGCCATTTTACAGGTGGCTTTTTTATTTTTGCCGACATGAGAATACGTTTTGAAAAATCGCAGGTAAACCCGACTTCGGCATTGGCCGTTACGGGAAGTAAGTCAGAAACCAACAGGTTGTTGCTGCTCAAGGCTTTGTATCCGGAAATTTCTTTGGAAAATACCTCGAAAAGCGATGATTCCGATGCGATGCAAATGGCGCTTTCGTCAACTTCAGACTTAATCGACATTCACCACGCCGGAACGGCCATGCGTTTTCTCACGGCATTTTTCGCTATTCAAGAAGGACGAACCGTAACGCTCACGGGTTCAACGAGAATGCAGGAACGTCCTATTAAGATTTTGGTCGACGCGCTCCAAACGCTTGGAGCCGAAATAAGCTATGAAAAGAACGAAGGTTTTCCGCCTTTGAGAATCGTCGGGCGAAAGCTTTCGCAGTCAAAAGTCACTTTGGACGCCGGCGTGAGCAGCCAATACATTTCGGCTTTGCTACTAATCGCGCCAAGTCTAGAAAACGGACTCGAACTCACTCTAGACGGAAAAATCACGTCAGTTCCTTACATCAAAATGACTTTGGCTTTGCTCGAGGAAATCGGCGTCAGTACAAGCTTTGTGGGCAATGTCATTTCTGTGGTTCCTCGACTGCGCTCGGAACCCAAAGCCCTAACCGTAGAATCAGATTGGTCGTCGGCTTCCTATTTTTACTCAATCGTCGCCTTATCAGAAATCGGAACCAAAATCGAACTTTCGTCTTACAAAGCAAACAGTTTACAAGGCGACAGCGCATTGTCAGAAATCTACAAGTCATTCGGCGTACAAACGAAATTCGCGAATCACACCATAACATTGACAAAGACCGAAAATTGTCAATTGTCAATTATCAATTGTCAATTAAACGAAACGCCAGACATTGCCCAAACCATCGCCGTCACAGCTTTCGCGCTTGGAATCGGTTGCGATCTCAAAGGCTTGCACACGCTAAAGATCAAAGAAACCGACAGACTCGAAGCTTTGAAGAACGAACTCTCGAAATTCGGGGCGAAGATTTCGGTTACCAACGACAGTTTACATTTGGACGCTTCGGACGTTTCCGGAGACGACGTTCACGTGGCCACTTACAACGATCACCGCATGGCGATGGCTTTCGCGCCTTTGGCCTTGAAAAAAGAATTCACCGTAGACGATGCAGAAGTCGTCTCGAAATCTTTCCCGACTTTTTGGGATGATCTCAAAGCTATCGGATTCAACTTCATCAGAGAAAACTAGATTTGCGTGAATGTGAAATTTGGATATTTTTGCCGTCCAAACCAAACATTCAAATGAACAAGCTTTTATTTTTCGCCATTGGCCTGACGTCGATTTTTGCGTCGGGTCAGGATACTATCGTCAAACGCAACAAAGACGTCGTGATCGCCAAAGTGATCGAGATCCGCACGGACGAAATCGTGTACAAGAAATTCGACGATCAATCGGGCGTGAACCATTCCGTAAGGAAAAACCAACTCGTAGAAATCAATTACGCCGACGGTCATCAGGACGATTTTTCGAGCTTCGGAAATACCGTCGCAACAGCAAATCCAGGACGTTCGCTTCCCGACACCAAAGCCTATGTTTTGAAAACGATCAACGAATATGCTTACGAAAGAGGTTCAGACACGAGAAGAATCCAGGCGAGTTTTGAAGGCGAACTTTTGCGATTGGTCGTGCTCAACAAAAAAGGAAAACCGGTGGACGAGGGCGAGATTTACGACTTTTCTTCGGCAACGAAATTCCGTGGCATAGACAGGCGAGGCGACAACATCGGGATTTTCAACATTTGGGTTTCGATAGTGACCGACGTAGCCAAAATGCGCAAACACGAAGACAAATTGGTGCTCGAACTGCGCGATCAGGAAGCCGCCGGACAATTGCGTTTGGCCTTGATGCACTTGCGCGACTTGCAACGCGATGCCAAATCTAAAGTCGAGAAGTTCTGATTTTCAGTAATTTCCGAAATTACTTTTAAAAACACTTGACAACGCCTGTTTCGGGAACGTATATTTGCACCCGAAAGTCTAAGCGCCTATAACTAACTTTAATCCTTAGATTTCAAGCCTTTCAATGAAATTATCACATTTCAATTTCAATCTCCCGAAAGAACTTTTAGCGGAATTTCCGGCAGAAAACAGGGACGAATCACGCCTAATGGTCGTGAACAGAAAAACAAAAACCATCGAGCACAAAATGTTTAAGGACCTTATCGATTATTTCGATGACGGCGACGTGCTCATTTTGAACAATACCAAAGTTTTCCCTGCGCGTCTTTACGGTAACAAAGAGAAAACAGGAGCGAGAATCGAGGTTTTCTTGCTTCGCGAACTCAATTCTGAACAGCGTTTGTGGGACGTTTTGGTCGATCCGGCGCGTAAGATCAGAATCGGGAACAAGCTTTATTTTGGAGACGACGATTCACTCGTGGCAGAAGTTATCGACAACACGACCTCTCGCGGAAGAACGCTTCGTTTCTTGTATGACGGTTCTTACGACGAGTTCCGCAACAAACTCACGGAACTTGGTGAGACGCCAATCCCGAAATACATCAACCGCGAAGTAGTGCCCGAAGATGCCGAGCGCTACCAAACGATTTACGCCAAAGAAGAAGGCGCGGTTGCCGCTCCAACGGCAGGTTTGCACTTCTCGAAGCACTTGTTGAAACGCCTTGAGATTAAAGGTGTCGATTTCGCCGAAGTGACTTTGCACGTTGGTTTGGGAACCTTCAACCCGGTTGAGGTAGAAGATTTGTCGAAGCACAAAATGGATTCCGAAGAATTGAAGATCACTCAGGAAGCTTGCGATGTGGTGAACAAAGCCATTGCCAACCGCAGGAGAGTTTGTGCCGTGGGTACGACTACGATGCGCGCCATCGAGAGCTCGGTTTCTTCGAACAGAACCTTGAACCCGTACGACGGCTGGACAAACAAGTTCATCTTCCCGCCATACGATTTCTCGATCGCAGACTGCATGATCACGAATTTCCACACGCCAAAGTCTACGCTTCTCATGATGATCTCGGCCTTTACCGGTCATGACCTCATGAAAAAGGCTTACGAAGAAGCGATCAAGGAAAACTACAAATTCTACTCTTACGGAGACGCAATGTTGATTCTTTAAGTGCCGGAGTGCAAAGTGCCGGAGTTCCGGAGTTTTGTGCGAAAGTGCTGAAATATATAGAAATCCTGTTCCTTTTTGGAGCGGGATTTTTTTTTGGGCGTTCCGGCGGCCGGTTTCAGAGGGCAGTTGCAGTGGCAGTAGCAGTTTTTGGCTCCTCGACTGCGCTCGGAGCCGCCGTCGGGCTATCCGCTGTATCTTTTGCAGAAACTTCCCGATCCACGAGAAAACATCGGCTGGCAAAAGGATGTCGCTTTTATCCCTAACGCATCTGGCTCGCGTTGCTTCGCCAAAAAAGCTCGCTAAAGCATCGCCACTAAGCTCGCGTTGCTTCGCCAAAAAGGCTCGCTAAAGCATCGCCAACCAAGCTCGCTAAAGCATCGCCAACAAAATCCACCAAAACATCAACCAAAAAAAAAGCGCGAAGAAAAAAATCCCCGCGCCTGTCAAAACTAGCTACTAACAATTATTTTACGATCATCTTCACGGTATAAACCTTGTTCGAATGCACTTTCAGGATATAAGTTCCGGTTGGCAAACTGTTGTTTATAAGCGAATAGTTGTGATTGTTGATGTTGCTCGAAGTGTAGAACAAATTTCCTGTCATATCGAAAACATCGATCTTGTCTATAGGATATTGCGACTTGATGTAAGTTCTTTCTCCGGCTTTGGCGGGATTCGGATACACTCGCACACCGTTCTGGGAAGACGTTTCCGGAATGCCCAACGGTTGTTCCACCACAAATGAGATGCGGTTCGACACTTCGTTGTAGGAATCGTTGGTGAACATCACGATAAAATATGCGCCTTCTTCTGTAGGAAGGTTTTCCTCCGGCAAGTTCATCGTGCCTTCCGGCTGACCGTCGAAATACGTGTAGCTCACGAGTTCGTCCACGTTCGGGTCGTCGCCTTCGTGATAGATCCCGATCCAATCCTTGATGATTCCCGGAGCATCTGTCCAAGTAGCGATAATGTTCTCGTTGAGGTTGTAAACCGTTTTATTGATGGCCAACTGCGTGATCTGGTCGCCCACCTGAAAGAACACTTTCGCTCCAACGGTATCGTAGCCGTCCTGAAGGAAATACTGCACAAAATAGTAACCGTCGGCCAGACCGTTGAACGTAAAACTGCCCGAAGTGCCGTTGCAGTAATGCCATTGAGTAGAATTGTTCGATCCCGGAGTGTGCCCGACCTTGTAAATCCCGATCCAGTCCAAAGCAAGATTCGGTCCGTTAGAGAACGTAACGGTAACAGCACTTCCGGATGCATAGGCGGCTTGATCGGTGGCGAGATTCGGGAACGGCCCAACGTAGAATTTCTGGCGCTCGACGAGTTCTGTGTAGCCGTCGTTTTCCATCAAGGTCGCGTAATAACGACCAGGCTGTATCAATCCCGCAAATGTATGCGAACCTGAAACCTGTCCGTTGGTGTAAGCCCAAAGTTGAGACGGTGTGCCGCTGCCCGGGTTTTGGCCCTGTTTGTAAAGCCCTATCCAATCGTGGTTGTTTCCGGGCGTGTCCGAAAAGGAAACCTGGATTGGCGTGTTCGGCAAATAAGCGATCGTGTCCAGTTGGATTTGAGTGTTGGCAAACGTACTGTTGATCACGTTGAACGATTTGGTCGTACTCCATTCAGACCAGTTCAGGTTTTTGTCGCGGTGTCTGGCCTTAATGAAATATTGTCCGTTTGCTAGCGATCCTGTAGGCAAAGTCAATTTGGTGATGTCTACGCCAAGGTTCACGTTTGCCGTAGAATCGACTTGCGTTCCGACCATTCCGAACAAGTCTTCGAAATCGCGATAGATGTCTTTTTCAACGATGGAAAAGTTCTCGGTTTTTCCGATCATGAATTGGGTAGAGTTCAATTCCTGGTTCGAGGTCGTGGCATAAGGCGTCGTTTCTACCGTGAGCGGCAGTTCGATATCGTTGCCCGTAAGCTCGTTGGTGATTTGCGGAGTCGTCGGAATGTCCAATCCCAAATAACGATGGAATTCGTCCATCAACTGGTTGTCTTTGTATTGGTAGGCACTTCCGATCGAATAAGCTTCCACGTCAAAAGTGCCGTTGGTTACGTCAATGTCGATAATCTGGTAAATCCAGTTCGAGATCGTTTTTTGCACGTCCTCGAAATTCTGCTCAACGGCCATTCCCCAATATTGGTCCCAAGCGACACCGCCTGAAATGATTTGGTAGGTTGGCGTATTTTTCAACTGACCACGGTGGTACAAATGATGGTGGGCGCCAATGTGAAGGATGTGTTTCGGAGAAGTCGTCAGGATCGGCATGGCGCTATTTCTGACCCAAGTCGAGATGTCGCCCACGTATTGTTCAGCCTGATAAGGTCGGTGTCCAAGTGAAATGATCCATTGAACCGTAGGATCTGTGTTTGCGGCAGAAACTACATTGGCAACCCACGCCAGCTGTTGTGCGCTCGTGTGTTCGGTATCCATGGCAATGAAAAGCGTGTTCCCGACCTGGTTCGCATAGTAATTCTCTGTGCCAGACGAAATGCCCTGATACGTCATGTCGTCGAGTTTGTAATGGTCGTAGTACGCCTGCATTCCAAGCGTGCCGTAAGTTTCGTGGTTTCCGACGAGCGTCGAGATCGGCAAATACCCAGACAATTGCTTGTTCTTCTTGAAGTGGACGTTCTCGTAGTGATCCAAAGTGCCCACGTCGACCTGATCGCCAACCATGATCGTCATCGCGATGTTGTCGGCCGGATCGTTGGTCGCGCCCCATTTTTCGGCAATTTTCCTTTTGGCCGAACTCACCAAAGAGTCAAAACGTGGCACATTTCTCATTTGGTTGTCGCCCAAGACCAAAAAACGCAAATGCCCATCGGCAGTCGCGGCCATACCAGGAAGTGGCATCGTCTTGAACGAATACACGGTCGATTCGGTCGTTCCGGTTTTGATCTTGTAGTAATATTTCGTGTTCGGTTGCAGATTGGTAAGTTGAACCGTGTGGAAATAGTAATTGTTGTTGTAACCCGTATCTGAGAAAACCTGATTGGTTCCCGTAACGGAATTGGTCAGTTCAGTGGCAGACGAGCCGTAAAGCACTATAGATTCCGGGTTCGAGGCCGTTTTCCAGTTTACTTGGATCGAAGTGGGTTTGGCCGCCTGCAGATACGGGAAAAGTTCCTGAGCCTGCGCAAATCCAGAAGCCAGAAGCAACAGTAAAAGGTAGATTTTTTTCATTAGTTCAGTTGTTGAAGTTTGGGCGCAAAAGTAGATTTGCCGTTTTCTGAAACCGTTACCGCGCGATTAGCAATGAGTTAAAACTCTTGGGCCAATTTGAAGGAATTGTAAGTTTTTGGCTCGCATTGCTTCGCGTCTATTGGCTCGCTAAAGCATCGCCAACTAAGCTCGCGTTGCTTCGCAAGGAAAGGCTCGCTAAAGCATCGCCAAGAACCAAGAGTCAAGAGCCAAGATTGCACCACGAACCCCAAACCCCAAACCATGCACCCTGAACCCTGAGCCTTGCACCCCAACCCCAAAAACCTTAACTTTACCCCCGACAACTACAAAACCATGTTCCAGAACACTCGCGAATTCGCACAACAACTCGATTCACAGGACGAAATTTCCAACTACCGAAACGAGTTCATTTTTCCAAAAGTAAACGGCAAACAAGTCATCTATTTCACCGGGAATTCCCTCGGGCTTCAGCCAAAACGCACACAAGCTTACGTAGACGAGATCATGTCCGATTGGGCGAATCTCGCGGTTGAAGGGCATTTTTACGCCGAAAAACCGTGGTGGGATTACCAGGAAAGATTCGCGAATCCGCTTAGTAAAGTCGTTGGAGCAAACCCGAAAGAAGTTACGGTGATGAACACTTTGACCGTGAATCTGCACTTGCTCATGGTTTCGTTCTATCGCCCGAACGGCAGGCGCTACAAAATCATTTGCGAAGAAAAAGCTTTCCCTAGCGACCAATATATGTTGCAATCTCAGGTGAAGTTTCACGGCTTTGATCCGAAAGACGCGATTGTCGAGATCAAAAGGCGAGAAGGCGAACACAATATCCGTCACGAAGATGTTTTGGCCAAGATCGATGAGGTCGGAGACGAACTGGCATTGTTGCTCATGGGCGGGGTAAATTACTACACAGGGCAAGTTTTCGACATGAAAACCATCACGGCTCACGCCCAGTCAAAAGGCGCTTATGTGGGTTGGGATCTGGCGCACGCCGCCGGAAACATCAAACTCGAACTGCACGACTGGAACGTCGATTTCGCGGCTTGGTGTTCTTACAAATACATGAATTCCGGGCCCGGGAATGCTTCTGGGATTTTCGTTCACGAGAAGCATCACCACGATTCTAGCCTGAATCGTTTCGCGGGTTGGTGGGGACACAACAAAGAAAGACGTTTCAAGATGGAACCCGAGTTCGATCCTGTTCACGGTGCCGAAGGCTGGCAAATCTCGAACTTGCCCGTCATTACTTTAGCGCCCTATTTGGCTTCGGTAGAAATGTTCGACGAGGTCGGAATGGACAAACTCATCGCCAAACGCGACAAGATCACGTCGTATCTCGAGTTCATTCTGTCGGAAATCCAGAAAGAAGTCAACGGAAATTTCGAGGTCATTACGCCTGCGGAACCAAAAGAACGCGCTTGCCAATTGTCGGTTTATTTGCACGGCGAAGGACGCAATCTATTCGACTATCTTATGAAAAACGGCGTGATTACGGATTGGCGCGAACCCAACGTGATCAGACTCGCACCGGTTCCGCTTTATTGCTCTTTCGAGGATATGTACGATTTTGGACAAGTCCTGAAACGCGGCATTCAGGAACTTCACTGATCGTCTGCGCTATCGCCCATATCCATTCCCAGATCGTTCGGATCGTCGTTTGACGGCGCAGGTTGCGTATTCAATGCCATTTCAGATAATGGAACGCCGCCTTTCACGCCAAAATCCATAGTGCGTGTTGGGAAAGGAATCGTGATGCCGGCCTGATCGTAAGCTTTTTTGATGCGTTGAATGGCTTCGCTGCCGACTTTCGAGAACGTGCCTTGTTCGGCGCTGTCGATC
>JBCNQO010000359.1:0-3317 GCA_039592825.1 Flavobacterium sp. | reverse complement strand
TGCGCGCGGCAGCGTTCAAGGATCTGCCGGCACCACTGCGCCGCGTCCTCCCCTTTCGTCTTACGCCAGACAATTTCTTGGGCGTCTCGACAAGCCAAAAGTCGAATACATCAAAGGAATCGCACCGGCCATCGCGATCGAGCAGAAAGTCAACACGACCAACGCGCGTTCTACCGTTGGAACTTCTACCGAAATCTACGATTACCTCAAATTGCTTTACGCGAGAATAGGAAAGACATTTTCGCCGGTTTCGGGCAACGAGGTCAAGAAAGACACGGTAAGCGATGTGGTCGACGCCGTAAAACAATATCCCGAAGGCACGCGTTTGCTCTTACTCTCGCCCATTCATCTCGAAAAAGGCCGAGCGCTCGAAGACAAACTCAAGGTGCTTTTGCAACAAGGTTTTGCCAGGATTTTGGTCGGATCAGAAATGGTGCGTTTGGACGAAATCGATCAACATTCGCTAGACGACAAAGACATTTTGCTAATCATTGACCGTGTCGTGGTTAAAGACGAGGAAGATTTCTACAACAGATTGTCAGACGCCGTGCAAACTGCATTCTACGAAGGAAAAGGCGAACTTTACCTTCAGGAAGCCGATTCGGACAAAAGAACCGAATTCAATTCCAGATTCGAGCTCGACGGCATGACTTTCCTGGAACCGAGCGTGCATTTGTTCAGTTTCAACAACCCTTATGGCGCTTGCCCAGTTTGTGAAGGCTACGGAAACGTGATCGGCATCGACCCCGAATTGGTGATTCCGAACACTTCGCTTTCGGTTTACGAGAACGCGATTTATCCGTGGAGAGGCGAAAGCATGAGTTGGTACAAAGACCAATTGGTCAAATCGGCTTATCATTTCGATTTTCCGATCCACAAACCGTATTTTGAACTTTCGGACGAGCAGAAAGCCTTGATCTGGAAAGGAAACAAGCACTTCACCGGACTCGACGATTTCTTCCGCGAACTCGAGGAAAAGAACTACAAGATCCAGAATCGCGTGATGTTGTCGCGCTATAGAGGAAAGACGAAATGTTGGTCTTGCAAAGGCAAAAGGTTGCGTCCGGAAGCCGATTATGTCAAAATTGGCGGCAAGACGATTTCCGATCTGGTCGACATGCCAATGAAACGCCTCGTGCCGTTTTTCGCAGACCTTCAACTGTCGGAATACGATCAGCAAGTAGCAAAAAGACTTCTGATAGAAATCAATTCCCGATTGAGTTTTCTTGTGGAAGTCGGACTCGATTATCTGACGCTGAACCGAACCTCAAACTCGCTTTCTGGAGGAGAATCACAGCGCATCAATTTGGCAACTTCTCTCGGAAGTTCGCTTGTCGGATCAATGTATATTCTGGATGAACCGAGCATCGGACTGCATCCGAAAGACACAGAAAGACTCATAAACGTGTTGATTTCCCTGAAAAAACTCGGAAACACGGTTATAGTCGTAGAACACGACGAAGACATCATGAAAGCCGCCGACCGAATCATAGACATTGGTCCCGAAGCCGGAACGCACGGCGGCGAACTCGTGGCATACGGCACTTACGACGAAATATTGAAATCGGACTCACTAACTGCCAAATACCTGAACGGCGAGCTCGAAATCAAGACACCGAGAACGCGTCGCAAATGGAACAATTACATAGAGATTCTGGGCGCGCGCGAAAACAACCTGCGCAACCTCGACGTGCGTTTCCCGTTGGAAGTGCTAACCGTGATAACAGGCGTTTCGGGAAGCGGAAAAAGTACGTTGGTCAAGAAGATTTTGTTCCCGGCCATGCAGAAACAGCTCGAAGGCGCGGGCGAAAAAGCCGGCCAGTTCAGTGAATTGCGCGGGCATTATCACAAAATACGTCATATCGAGTACGTCGACCAGAATCCTATCGGGAGAAGTTCGCGCTCGAATCCCGTCACTTACATCAAGGCTTACGACGACATTCGCGATCTGTTCGCCAAGGAAAAACTGTCCAAACTTCGCAATTACCAACCCAAACATTTCTCATTCAACGTAGACGGCGGGCGTTGCGAAACCTGCAAAGGCGAAGGCACGATAAACGTGGAAATGGTCTTTATGGCAGACGTTCAGCTGAACTGCGAAACCTGCAACGGCAAGCGTTTCAAGAAAGAGATTCTCGAAGTCACGTTCAATGGCAAGAACATTGACGACATTTTAACGATGACGATAGACGATGCCGTGGCCTTTTTCAAGGAGCACAAACAGACCAAACTGATCCAGAAGTTACAGCCGTTGCAAGACGTTGGTTTGGGATATGTGCAACTCGGTCAATCTTCATCGACACTTTCTGGTGGTGAGGCGCAGCGCATCAAACTCGCGTCTTTCCTGGTAAAAGGTGCGACCAAGGAGAAAGCATTGTTCGTTTTTGACGAACCTACCACAGGTTTGCACTTTCACGACATCAACAAACTCATGGCTTCGTTCGATGCACTTTTGGATCAAGGCCACTCGATTATCGTGATCGAACACAATCTCGATTTGATCAAATGCGCCGACCACATCATCGATCTTGGCCCCGAAGGTGGCGAAAACGGTGGCCATATTCTCGCGATTGGAACGCCTGAAGAAGTTGCTAAGAATAAGGATTCGGTAACGGGGAAATACCTCAAAGACAAACTTTAGGCTTCGCGCGGTAAGCGATAAACTTTAGCCTTCGCGCGGTAAGCTATAAGCGATTGGGACGGAACAAGACTTTCTTTTTCGTCCCGATTGCTTTTAAACCTGACCTTTTCTTGGAAGTTCGGGCTCGAACTCTTTTACGTATTCGTTCTTTTCGAAATGCAACAGCGTATTCCCGGATTGCAGCCTTACTTCTATATGCAGGTTTCTGGGTTGTAGCATTACAGAATCTATCTCTAGCGAGAAAATACCGTTCAAAGCTTTCTCTGACGACGACAGCAAAACTGTTTTCTTTCCGTTATCGGAATTTTGCATTTCGTATCTGGCGATGACTTCCGAATTCCTCAACCCAAACTTCAAAATCTTATTTGAGGTGTAAACCTGAAGTGTAGTTTGTTTTTCATATTGGTTACCCCAAACAAGTTTCGGTTTTGCGACAAAGACTTCCTCTCCGTCAAAAACAACTTTATTCAAAGTCCAGTTTCCTGCAATTTCGTAGCCTTCGGGTTTAACTAGCGCGAAGAAAAGTACGAAAGCCACGAGCAGGCCAATCACCGTAAAACGGATATATTTCATTTGCGCAATATACTGGTTTTTGAAAACCGATGCCCTAGCCCCGATGCGAGCAGAAAGACTTTTTTGAAAACCGCTGACCTTTTTCAAGGCCAAAACAGCGATC
>JBCNQO010000358.1:0-3321 GCA_039592825.1 Flavobacterium sp. | reverse complement strand
CGACCTTTTTACGCAGTACGCGGTCGCGGCCTCCGACGAGGCGATTCAAGATGCGGGACTTGATTTTACTGGCTTTTCGGACGAACAGTTGGCCGAAGTTGGTGTCATTTGGGCATCCGGAAATGGTGGAATCACAACGTTCGAACAACAATTGCAGGAATTCCATTCGGGAGACGGAACGCCAAGGTTCAATCCGTTCTTTATCCCGAAAATGATTGTGGACATTGCCGCGGGCGTGATCTCGATTAGGCACAGACTTTTCGGCCCGAACTATGCGACGGTTTCGGCTTGCGCTTCCTCGAATACCGCCATCATCGCGGCCTTCGACACAATTCGTATGGGAAAAGCCGACATCATGATTGCCGGCGGATCGGAAGCGGCGATAACCGAATCGTCCATTGGCGGATTCAGCGCTTCTCAGGCTTTGTCCAAACGTAATGACCAGCCCACGAAAGCTTCGAGACCGTTCGACAAAGACCGCGACGGATTCGTGGCAGGTGAAGGTGCGGGCGCGTTGATTCTCGAGGAATTGGATCACGCTTTGGCCAGAGGCGCGAAAATCTACGCCGAAATCCTGGGCGGTGGAATGGCGGCCGACGCCTATCATTTGACGGGAACGCCAGCCGACGGACACGGCGCGAGACTCGGAATGCTCAAAGCCCTAAAAGATGCAAACCTGAAACCCGAACAGATTGACAGCGTAAACGCGCACGCGACTTCAACGCCTCAAGGTGATTTGAGCGAACTCAATGCGATCAAGTCAGTTTTTGGGAATCACGACGTTTTGGTCACGGCCACCAAATCGATGACCGGACATTTGCTTGGCGCGGCCGGAGCGATCGAGAGCGTGATTTCGGTTTTGTCGATTCGCGACGGGATTGTTCCGCCAACTATCAATTTGGAGCATCTCGATCCTACTATCGATTTTGATGTGAACATCGTTCGGAACGCAGCCGTGAAAGCCGACGTGAATTATGTGCTCAACAATACTTTTGGTTTTGGCGGGCATACGGCTTCTAGTATTTTCGGGAAGTTTGTGGGGTGATTTTCGAATATTTTCTGAACATTTTTTTCTACCAAACCTCAAAGGTTTTCAAGAACCTTTGAGGTTTATACAAATAGGTGTTTTGTCCCGCCCTCCCACCCAAATTTCGGGACAAACGAAATCAGGTCTTTACAGAATTTCTGTAAAAAAGTTAAACCTCAAACCGCCGGAAAAACTCCTGATTCCCAAAGAAAACCGCTTTTTCCTACCTTCGAAAAAAACAACACCAATGAAAATCCTGCTCTGGAATCTCGAGCGTCCGAAAAAAACACAAAAGCGAACCACCGAAATCCTCGAAAAAATCAGTTCGTTTGACGCCGACATCATCGTCCTGACCGAAACGAATTCGTGTATAAATCCCGGAAAATCTCACCAAGCCATCGCTTCCCATGAACTGAAAGCGAATCTTGACGGAATTGACTATTCGACAGGCGAAAACAGAGCGACCATCTACACAAAATTCGGCATTGTCGAAAAAATCCAGACGTCTGACGATTTTACCAATGCAAGTGCCAAACTCGATACGCCACTTGGAGAACTGCTTGTATACGCAGGAATTACAGGAATTTTTGGAGGCATCGGACAAAGATTCGGGCAAGATCTGGAAAAACAGCTTTCAGATTGGAACAAGCTTGACAAAAGTGCGAATTTGATTTTGGCAGGCGATTTCAACACCACACTTTCTGGACGCGCCTATCCGAGCAGAAAGGCGAGAGAAACTTTTTTGGGAATTGCCGAACGTCTCGAACTGGAAATTCCGACGAGCGAAATCGAAACCAATGTCGACCACATTTTCATAAGCCGGAAACTGATCGTTGGCAAAAACGTCAAACTGAAAACATGGAACGAGGACTTGCGCCTGAGCGATCATATAGGAATTCTACTAACGATTTCCTGAACAAATAGCGCATTTTCAGGACTGAAAATAAAAAACCCACTCCACACCAAATCTATCAATCAAAGCAGCGAACTGCCCAGATTTGACGTTTTCAGAATCTGATGCAGATTTCGCATCAGCCGAAAGTCTGTCAAAAACCGATCGGAATTCGGATACTGAAAAGTCTGTCAACAGCAACGAGATGCGTCCGCCAATAGTGTTGTCGCCCAAATCCGATCCGTAAAGCGTAAAGTGTTCGGATTGGAATTTGGCACGAACCACAAGATTCTGGAGTTTACACGGCAATCCCATTCGGGCCGCGTCCGGAAAGCCTTCGAAAGGCGTCTCTCCGCCAAAAATTTCGCGGTAGGATTCGAAAGCCTCACGGCAATTTCCGTGAAATGAGATCATGGGGTGCAATTTCATGCCAATTCGCTTAGGGTACAAATTTCCGAAAAGCCAATCCCAAAAATGCTAGGCGATTACGGCTAACCCGCGGGGCGATCGTGACAATGTTTGTTTACATTTGTGTAAATCCAACTGTCGATTTCATGAAAAAGATTTCGGTTTACGTTCCCCAAAGTGCCGTGATGGAAGCCGTTACGCCGGCCTATCGCCTGTTCAATACCGCCAACCAGTTTCTCGAGGCCATGGGACAAAATCCGGCGTTCGAGGTAGAATTCGTCGGTTTGGAACGCCACATCAAGGCGCAGGACGGCGAGTATCTGATCACGACTTCAAAACTTCTGCCTGACGTTGATAAAACCGATATGGTCGTGATTCCGGCGCTTTATTGCGATTTGTCGGATGCGATTGATCAAAACCGCAAAGCCATTCCGTGGATCGTGGATATGTATGACAACGGAGCTGAAGTCGTATCGCTTTGCCTGGGCGCATTCCTGTTGGCCGAAACCGGACTGATTGACGAAAAGCGCTGTTCGACGCATTGGGCGTATTACGACGAATTCCGCAAGCGCTTCCCGAAAGTCGAGATCGTGGACGGCGCGATCATTACGGATGAAGGCCGCATTTACTCGAGCGGAGGCGCGAACTCGATCTGGAACATGCTTTTGTATCTGCTGGAAAAACACTGCGGACGCGATATAGCGATTCTCGCGGCCAAATATTTCGCGATCGACATTGACCGCGACAACCAGAACGCTTTCACGATTTTCAGGGCGCAAAAGGATCATCGGGACACCGAAATCCTCAAAGCTCAAAAGTTCATCGAGGAAAACTTTCCCGAAAAAATCACGATCGACGTTTTGGCCGACAGCGTGAACGTGAGCCGAAGAAGTTTCGAACGCCGTTTCAAGAGCGCGACCAACAACACCGTGAACGAGTATGTGCAAAGAGTTCGGATCGAATCGGCCAAGCGCAATTTCGAGGCTTCACTCAA
>JBCNQO010000357.1:0-3321 GCA_039592825.1 Flavobacterium sp. | reverse complement strand
TTCCCGACGCCAGTCGTTCCCAAAAATAGAAACGAGCCAATCGGTTTCTTCACATCCTGCAAACCTGCACGGCTACGGCGAACCGCATCCGAAATCGCTTCGATCGCTTCCACCTGGCCAACCACGCGTCTGTGCAATTCTTCTTCCAAATGCAACAGTTTTTCGCGTTCGCCCTGCATCATTTTCATCACCGGAACGCCCGTCCATTTGGCCACGACTTCGGCAATGTCCTCGCGCGTCACTTCTTCTTTGATGAGCGAAGTTCCTCGCTGGTTTTCTGCGAGCTGCAACTGCAACTGCTCTAACTGAACCTGTGCTTCCTTGATCTTTCCGTAGCGCAATTCGGCCACTTTTCCGTAATCGCCGTCGCGTTCGGCACGTTCGGCTTCGGCTTTGAAATCCTCGATCTCGGTTTTGACGTTCTGGATGTTGTCCACCACGTCTTTTTCCGATTTCCATTTGGCGAAAATCTCGTTGCGTTCTTCTTTGAGATTCGCCAAGTCCATTCCCAAAAGCTTGAGTTTGTTCTCGTCGTTTTCGCGTTTTATGGCTTCGATCTCGATTTCGAGCTGCATGATCTTGCGGTCGAGAACATCGAGTTCTTCGGGCTTGGAATTGATTTCTATTCGCAGTTTCGATGCGGCTTCGTCCATCAAGTCAATAGCTTTGTCCGGAAGGAAACGGTTGGTAATATAGCGCTGCGAAAGCTCGACAGCTGCGATGATCGCATCGTCTTTGATTCGCACTTTATGGTGTGTTTCGTACTTTTCCTTGATTCCTCTAAGAATCGAGATTGCGCTTTCGGTATCGGGTTCGTCCACCAGAACTTTTTGGAAACGGCGTTCGAGTGCCTTGTCTTTCTCGAAATATTTCTGGTATTCGTCCAAAGTCGTCGCGCCGATTGCTCGCAGTTCGCCACGCGCCAAAGCCGGTTTGAGGATATTTGCAGCATCCATCGCGCCTTCGCCACCGCCAGCTCCAACCAAAGTGTGGATCTCGTCGATGAACAAAACGATGTCACCTTCCGAAGTTGTTACCTCTTTCACGACCGATTTCAAACGTTCCTCGAATTCGCCTTTGTACTTCGCGCCGGCAATCAGCGCGCCCATATCGAGCGAGTAGATGATCTTGTCTTTGAGGTTTTCGGGCACGTCGCCGTCTACGATCCGGTGCGCCAAACCTTCTGCGATCGCAGTCTTACCAACGCCTGGTTCGCCCACTAGCATAGGGTTGTTTTTCGTCCGACGCGTCAGAATCTGCAAAACGCGACGAATTTCCTCATCGCGCCCAATCACAGGATCGAGTTTACCCGTACGTGCCAGTTCGTTGAGGTTTTTGGCGTATTTCGAAAGTGAATTGTAAGTTTCTTCTGCCGATGCCGATGTCACGCGCTCGCCTTTTCGAAGTTCGTCAATTGCCGATTTCAAACCTTTTTCGGTCACGCCTTGATCTTTGAGAATCTGCGAAACCTTGCTCGACGACTTGAAAATCGCCAGAACCAAATGCTCGACCGATACGAATTCGTCGTTCATGTTCTTGGCGATGATTTCGGCTTCGGTCAACGTTTTCGAGGCTTCACGAGAGAATTGCAGGTCGCCACCCGAAACTTTCGGGAAACTTTGTATCGTAGAATCGAGAATCTGCCTGAACAAAGGCACGTTCACGCCAAGTTTGTTCAAAAGGAAAGGCGCGACGTTTTCGTCTACCTCGAAAATCCCTTTGAGAATGTGCTCGTTTTCGATCTGCTGTTGCCCAAGAGCTTGCGCGATCTGTTGTGATTGCTGCAAAGCTTCCTGAGATTTGATAGTGAATTTATTGATGTTCATATTATTTTTTCCTTAACGGATGATTGTGTTGGTTTTCGTTATTTTTGAATTTTGCGAATCGATAGTCAAAAGATATTCCGATACAATTTTTCTGACAAAAATTCAGTCGAAAGCCGTTTTTTGATGCCATAATGACCTAAAACACGACAAAATGGGCCTTTTTAACAACATTTTCGGCGAATCGTCGAATAAAGATACGAACCAAAATTCCGTCGGCTGGAACGAATTAACAGATTTGAAACAATTGGACGAGATCGCGTCTGAATCGGCACAAATTCCTGTGATAATCTTCAAGCACAGCACGCGTTGCGGCATTTCGAGAATGGCTTTGAAAGGTTTCGAATCCGAATATGACATCGATCCTCAAAACGCAAAACCGTATTATCTGGATTTGTTGAATCACCGCGACATCTCGAACGGAATAGCCGAAAAGTTCAACGTTTTCCACGAATCGCCCCAATTGCTTCTTATAAAAGGCGGTAAAGCGGTTTACCACGAATCGCACGGCGGGATTTCGGCATCTGAGGTCGCTTCGAAACTGTGAGAGAATTCGATTTTACACCTATTTTACTTCTCGTGATCGCAATGCTTTTGCTTTTGATCTTTTCTGACGTAAAATGCGATCGCGAAAATCCCGAAGACAAGGAAATCGACGCAAATCTCGTCAAAACCGTAGGCAAGGTGAAAGATGAATACGAGCATTCCATTACCTATTGTTTTTACGTTGGGAATCTTCGGTATTTCGCTAATGCGAACGGCTACCATTACGACATCGGGCGTTTTTACAAGGTGGAATATTCATCGCTCAACCCGAAATATTCCAGAATTTTTCTCGACGAGGAAGTAACCGATTCCGCAGCAATCGCAAACGCGGGCTTCCGAACCAAGACCATGAAAGAAATCATGGAAAACGACTACCGCAAAGTGGATTGAACTTCTGGTTTTTTTCCTGTCCGTGGCGAAATTCGGTTTACCATTAAGTTCATTAAGTCCATTAAGAACATTAAGGCGCTTCGCTTGTTGTTGCGCCAAATTGCTTCCTTGAAAATTTTGAACCATTAAGAAGTTAAGGCAAGTTAAGGTTGCATCTCGAGTCCGTGAAAATCCGTGCATCCGCGGCAAAAAAATAAACCATTAAGTTCATTAAGAACATTAAGGCGCTCCGCTTGTTGTTGCGCCAAATTGCTTCTCTGAAAATTTTGAACCATTAATAAGTTAAGGCAAGTTAAGGTCGCGTCTCAAATTCGCGCAAATCCGCAAATCCGCGGCAAAAAACCATCAGCTAAAATCCGTGGTAAAAATTGAACCATTAAGTTCATTAAGAACATTAAGGCGCTCCGCTTGTTGTTGCGCCAAATTGCTTCCTTGAAAATTTTGAACCATTAAGAAGTTAAGGCAAGTTAAGGCAAGCTAAGGTCGCGTCTCAAATTCGCGCAAATCCGCAAATCCGCGGCAAAAAACCATCAGCTGAAATCCGTGGTAAAAATTGAACCAT
>JBCNQO010000356.1:0-3329 GCA_039592825.1 Flavobacterium sp. | reverse complement strand
GCAAAATGGGCGATCGGTACGCGTTTGCACGGGATTTCAGATTCCGATACAGACCTTGCGATCGCTTCGGGAAAAATCGTGAGAACCCACGTTTTGCGTCCAACATGGCATTTCGCACCGTCCGAGGACATTGGCTGGATGCTTGAGTTGTCGGCCAAAAACATTCGCGGACAAATGGCGTCGATGGACAAAAAACTCGGACTCGACCAAACGATTTACAACAAAAGTTTCGACCTGATCCAGAAAGCTTTGTCAGACGGGCATTTGTCGCGTCCCGAACTCATGGAAATTCTCGAATTCAATGGCGTCAGGACGCACGAGTACAGAAGTGGGCACATCATGGTCGCGGCCGAACTCGAAGGTTTGGTGGTCAGCGGCAGTAGACGAGGCAAGGAGCACGGTTACGCCCTAATGTCGGAACAGGTCAAAAAACCGCGTCAACTCTCGCGTGAAGAAGCTTTGTGTGAACTCGCCCAAACCTATTTCACGAGCCACAGTCCGGCGACGCTCAAGGATTTCCAATGGTGGAGCGGCCTGAACCAAACCGAATGCAAAAAGGGAATCGCGTCCAACGAAAAGAAACTGAGGTCGATCGAGATTCATGATCAGATGTACTATTTTTCGAAAGAACACAAATCCGTGAAAACGGAATCCGTACAATTGCTGCCGGCTTTCGACGAATTCCTGATTTCGTACAAAGACAGAAGCGCCTCGATCGATCCGGTTCACAACCGTCACGCGTTTACGATCAACGGGATTTTTCGTCCGCTTTTGGTTATGGACGGGCAAGTCTGCGGCATCTGGAAGCGAACGATCAAAGGCGAAAAAGTCAAAATTGAGGTCGAACCGATGGTCAAGATCCCAAAAGTCCGCTTGACGGAAATCGAGGCAGAAGCTGTGAGATTCGCGAAATTCCTGGGCTTGGAAGCCGAAGTGACAATCGCTCAAAAATAGAGGCGAACCCGATTATCTTTTCCCGATAATCTTCTCTCGGTGCAATAATCCCCACGAACGCAAAGCAGAAATCACTTCCGACAGCGAATCGGCGTGTTCTGTTCGGCGGTAAATCACAGTTGGCGGAAAAGTGTCCAAAACCGTTCGCGTCACCAATTGGTTTATTTCGAGGTCTTTGAGCTCTTTCGACAGCATTTTATCTGTGATGCCGTCAACCTCTTTTGTGATTTGTTTGAAGCGCATTTCTCCGGTCGAGAGCGCGATCAATATGGGCAATTTCCACTTTCCGCTCAAGATTTCGAGCGCGTCCCGAACGTTCATGAGTGCGTGAGAGCATTCCGATCTGGAAAGCGAATGTTTGGACAAGGTTTTGGTTTCCATAGTGTTGAATCTGGTACTATAAAAGAGGAAAGCGCTATCCCGAAGGATATTACTATATAATTGAAAGCAAATGTAAATAAGTTTGCTTCGTCAACCAAATTATCCTTCAAGATGAAAATCCTTAACATCCTTTCGAGCATAAACGGCGAAAATTCCAACAGCAAAAAAGTCGTCGACCTGATCAATTCCGAGCTTCTAAAAAAAGAGCCGGACAGCAAAATTCTCGTAAAAGACCTTGCCAAAACGCCGGTTCCTCACCTCGAGGCCGCGCACATTGAGGCGTTCACGGTTTTGGGGCCAGACCTTACGATCGAGGAAGAATCGGATGCGTTTCATTCGAACACCGCGATTTCCGAAATCCAACAAGCCGATGTCGTGGTAATCGCCGTGCCGTTCTACAACTTCAACATTCCGGGCACGCTCAAATCCTGGATCGACCAGATTACCAGAGCCGGCGCGACTTTCAGCTACGGCGAGGCCGGTCCTATCGGACTTTTGCAGGACAAAAAAGTCTATTTGGCTTACGCGTCGGGTGGTATTTATTCCGCCGAGCCGATGAAAAGCATGGACTTTGCCGAACCTTATCTCAAGAGCATTCTCGGGTTTCTCGGGCTCACCGACATCACGTCTTTCCGTCTCGAAGGCGTCAAAGTTCCTGGAATTTCAGACAAAGCTTACGACAAAGTCAAGTCCGAAATCGAGGCGTTCGCTTTCTGATACCACATTTTTACGATATTTAAGGCCGATTCACTTCGGCTTTTTTTATGCGAACACTTCTGGTTTTCCTGTTTTTTTCGATTTCCGTTTTGGGGCAAGAGTCGCATTTTCGCGAAGTTTCGCGTGTGGATGAAGACCTTAACGCTGACGGAATTCAAGACACTATCGTGGTGCTTCAGGATTCGGTTTCAGACAAAATGCCTTATCGGATGCAGGTTTTCTTCGGGAAGACAAAAGTTTTTGAGTCCGATGAAGTGCTTTTGCCGAAGTATCCGAACGGAAAAGACAATCCGGAAAGTTTCCCCGAAGATTTTATCCAGATTGACGCGAACGGCGGAAGTTTTATCGTGTTTTACGAACTTTTGAGAGGGAGTTTCCGATACACTTTCGAATGGAACAAAAAGCGGAAAGCTATTGAAATGACAGGTTTTGACAAAGTAATTTCAGACGGGAAAGGCAAAATGTACACGACGCATTTCGATCTTAAATCGGGCAAAAGAATCGAGTGGATTGCCGATTATACGTCGGGAAAAGAAATTTCCCGCAAGGAATCCAAACTGAAAATACGACCTTTGCCATTGCTTTCGGATATAAAAATCACGTCGCAGGAACCTTACAAAACCGACTGAAATGCTCAAGACGCCAGGGCGGATTCTCGCCATCGACTACGGAAAAAAACGCACGGGAATCGCCGTGACCGACGAAATGCAGATTATCGCGTCAGGCTTGACGACGGTCGCTTCCGAAACCGCGATTGACTTTTTGAAGAACTATTTCTCCAAAGAAACTGTCGTGAAAGTCGTAATAGGCGAGCCAAAACAAATGGACGGAACGGCTTCCGAAAGCGCGCCATTGATCGAGAAGTTCGTCCAAACCTTCAAAACCGCTTTCCCAGAAATGGAAATCATCCGCGTAGACGAGCGCTTCACCTCGAAAATGGCATTCCAGACCATGATCGATTCCGGACTCAAGAAAAAACAGCGTCAGGACAAAGGCCTCATTGACGAGATTTCGGCCACGATCATGCTTCGTGATTACCTGTCTCGCAAGATGTTCTAGAGCTAAAACGTTATCGTAAATTCTTTCTAAAATCATTCTAAATAGCTTTCTTTTCGGGCGAATCCGAAGTATCTTTGTGCCGCTAATTTTCAGCCATGCAAAGCGACAACACAACGATTCAACCGGGCACCGACGTGGTGCTCATAGGCGCAGGAATCATGAGCGCCACATTGGGCATCATGCTCAAGGAATTGCAACCTGACATCCGCATCCAGATC
>JBCNQO010000355.1:0-3333 GCA_039592825.1 Flavobacterium sp. | reverse complement strand
GTGTTTCCCTTTTCCGGTGTGCCGGGGAGGGAGGCAGTAAACGGTAAGCTGCACGCAGTTCCCGTGAGAGCGCCACGGCATGAAGCCCCATGACGGAAAATATCTTTTGCCTCACCATGATGTGGTTCGCCGCCCAACCGATTCCGGTCATTCCGGTGTAAGTCACGCTCGAGCCTTTCATGCCGCTTTTGGTCGTGATGATGATGACGCCGTTCGCACCTCTTGATCCGTAAATGGCTGTAGCCGATGCGTCTTTAAGAATGTCGATTGACTTAATGTCCGATGCCTGAACCGCGTTGATGTCAACGCCCGCGATTCCGTCCACGACGATAAGCGGATTGTTGCTCGCGGTAAGTGAAGTTCCACCGCGAAGTCTTAGAGACGAACCGCTGCTTGGGTCGCCCGTTCCTCTCACTACAGAAAGTCCGGCGACTTTTCCCTGCAAGACTTGTTCTGTGGAAACGATCGTGCCTCGGTTGAGCTGTTTTTCGTCAAGCGAAGTGATGGCGCCCGTCAAATCGGACTTTTTCACTTTCCCGTATCCGACAGAAACCAATTCTACCGCATCGAGCATATAAGCGTCTTCGGCCAGATTGAAAGTGAGTTCCGATGGAGTGGAAGCCTCGATGAGTTTGGTCTGTGTGACGAATCCCATAAAGCTTACTTCAAGCGTGTTTCCTACAGAAGTCTCGATGACGAATTTTCCGTCGCCGTCTGAAACCGCGCTTTTCTTGGTGGTTTTGTCAAGCACCGTGGCTCCGGGCAAGATTGCTCCGGTAGCGTCGGCCACCACGCCCGTTATGATTTTCGACTGCTGTGCCTGAGTGGCCGAAGTCGTAAAAAACGTCAGCAAAAGCAGCAGTGCGGCAACCCCGAAGCGAATCGGGGCACTTTTTTGTGTTATGTTCATTTGTACTGTTTTTCGGTTTGGCTAGTCTAAAGTCTTGAGCGGAATGTCTACGTCTGACAAAATCCTGTCGGTATTGTCCTTCACATTCACATGGATTGTGGTCACGTTGGCGTTCTGCAAAGCCGCCGGAAGGTTCACGAACCCTTTGATCTCGGCTGTTCCGCCGGTGAAGTTTCCGGTGAGCGTGACCGATCCGGCAGTAATCGTGTAGATCAAGGTGTTGATTCCCGGTTCGTTGTTGTTTCTGATTATTCCCAGAAAGTCGCGCTTGGAAATCTGTTGCGGAAAATACTTGAAAACCGGCGGCGGCGGCGGCGTGACGTCAGCTGCGTAAAGAATCTGCTCTGGAATCGTGCCGGCCCAATCGTCTTTCACGAAGAAATACGTGATGTTCTCAAACACGAACCCGCTCGGGATGTTATTGTAGTATTGGCTTGGAATCAAGTCCATTTTCCAGAAACCGTTGCCCATGTTCTTCAAAGCCGTCTTGGCTACGATATCTGGCAACCACGCCTGATATTCCTGAAGCACGCTCCAGTTGTTCATGCCGCTATGCATGTTAACCGAAGTCGCGTTCTCGAATCCCGGCGCGAGATTGGCGTTGAAAAGGATGCTCAATCCGCCGTCTAGCGTTGGATGTTCGGGATAAGCGCGCACCAACTCGTTAGCCGTATAGAAAGACTCGAAAGCCTGATACGGCATATTCGACACTTCACTTTGGATCGTTCCGTCGTCGTTCTTGAGTCTGAACCAGAAACCGGCGCTGGCCGCGATGGCCGACTCGCTCATGTTGAAATAGGCAGTTGGCGTTAGGGTGAAACTCCAGACGAAATCGTGTTCCCAAGTGAGTTTTGCAAAGTCTGACGAGTTGGCCCAGTTGCCTGCGTCGGGTTCAGATGGCGACCATATCCACAAATAAATGTCGTCGCCCTGATTCCAGGTCGTGCCCGTAAGGTCGAAGTACCATTTTACCTGTTCGTTGTATTTGTAAACCACGGGATAAGACCACATTTGGTTCACGAAACCGGCGTTGGTTTGCGCTTTTGCGAAATTCGGCATAGCGAGAATCGCGATGATAAGAAAGAGTAGTTTTTTCATCAGTTGGCCGAATTAAGTCTGAAAGTATAGCTCACAAAAGGCAAACCGCCCGAAGTGCGCACCAATTGCAGTTCCATTTCGCCGTTGCTGCCCGGAACCGATGTGAGTCGCAGCTCGTCGGTTTTGGTGGTCAATTCGGCGTCGCTGTACAAATAGATGCGAACCGCCGCGCCGCTCGTGGTTTGGAAGTCGCTGCTGAGTTTGTAATAGCCGCTTGGCGCGAAAAGTGGCGGAACATCTCCCGAAACTTCATAAGTCGTAGGACGATTCTTCTCGTCTACGTTAAAGCGGATCGCGAAATCCTCGTAGTTGAATTGCGTGCTCAGGTTTTGGTCGAAAGGTTGTACGCCATTGGCCTTTGCCACCTCGTCTGTCATCTTGAGGTTCATAAGCGCCCAATTGCCGTCGATCTTTTCGTAGAGCGTAATCGGGTCTACGCGTTTGCCGTCGTCTTCTTCGTTGCAGCTCATGGCGAGCGCCCCGACGATTGCAAACCAGAACATAGGTTTGATTCTCATAATTTTGGTTGGTTTTAGTTACGTTTTTTGATTTGTCACGAATGACAGGGCGAAGCTAAATCCTAAAAAAACCTTAAAAAAAAAGTTGGGTAAAAATCAAGATAAATCAAACGATTTCGAGAAGGCAATTTATTGACAGTTAGGTTTTTGGTAAATTTGGGGTCGTCGAAAAATCAAGTGGTTGTTGAGACGATTTTTGTTCATTTCAAACGTTTTCGGTGCGGATGTGAAAAATTATTCGGCAGTTTTTTTAGAATGCCATATATTGGCCTTCGGTTTTTTGACAAATGCGGAATTTTGACCGATATTTTCAGATGAAACCAATTGCGTCAAGGATAGCAGCGGCATCCTTTTGCTACCCACGATTTTGTTTTTTTGGACGATTTTCGAAGCAAAAGATACAGCGGATAGCCTGGCGACGGCGCCCCGAAAAAGTGTTCTGACCAGCTATTTTCCCGCCGGCGAGACGCCCAAAAAATAAACCTCCAAACAAACGAATGCGCCTGTTTTACGCCTTTATTTTCTCGTTTTTCGCCTTTTCTGTTTCGGCAAAAGACATCAAACCCGTTCTGGAACGCCTTGACAAAGCGATTCAGGAAAGGGAAATCTATGTGAAGAAAAAATACGCGAGAATCAAGGAGCTCAAGCGCAATGTGGCCAAGCACACTTTGGGCAAGAATTACCGCGAGCTGTACAAATATTACAGTGAGCTTTTCAATGAATATAGGTCGTTTAAGTACGATTCGGCTTACTTTTATTTGGAGTCGGCCAAGTCTCGCGCAAAGGCTTTGAAAGACGAGCAATTGT
>JBCNQO010000354.1:0-3340 GCA_039592825.1 Flavobacterium sp. | reverse complement strand
CCTGGTGCTGTACTCTACGGGAGAGACGATGGTCTTGATCCAATTCTTCGACGACAACCAGAAAGAGCGAGAAATGATCCTGGATTTCCTTTCGGAAAGATTCCCGGAAGTCACTTCGCTGCTTTACGTCATCAACCAAAAACAGAACGACACCATTTACGACCAGAATGTTGTCGTATATAAAGGTCGCGACCATATTTTCGAGGAAATGGAAGGTTTGAAGTTCTCGATAAACGCCAAATCTTTCTATCAAACGAATCCTTCACAGGCTTACGAACTCTACAAGATCACGCGTGATTTCGCCGGACTCACAGGAAACGAACTCGTATACGATTTGTACACGGGAACAGGAACGATCGCCCAATTCGTATCGAAAAAGGCAAGAAAAGTCGTAGGCGTGGAAAGCGTTCCCGAGGCGATCGCCGAAGCCAAAGAAAATGCCAAGCGCAACAATATCGACAATTGCGAATTTTTCGTGGGCGACATGAAAGAGGTTTTCAACGACGCTTTCATAGCCAAACACGGACAGCCCGATGTGCTTATCACAGATCCGCCACGAGACGGAATGCACAAGGATGTCGTGGCACAGATTCTCAAGATCGCCCCGGAAAAAGTGGCTTATGTGAGCTGCAATTCGGCTACTCAGGCGCGTGATTTACAGCTTATGGACGAGGCTTACAAGGTCGTGAGAGTGCGTCCGGTGGATATGTTCCCGCAGACGCACCACGTTGAAAATGTCGTACTTTTGGAAAAACGCTGATTTTGCTATGAAAAGATTTTTCTCGGGCGTACTCATCCTTTTGCTTGCGGTTTCACAGGTAAATTGCGAACGCGACGATATTTGCGCCGAAGACGAACCGACCACGCCAAGAATCGTGATGGACGTTTACGACTATTCGACCGGAGCGCTTCGAAACGTGACCAATATGACGATACGTTCTACCGAAACCGATTCGGTCACCACGTTCAATGGTACGAGCAAATTATACATCCCGCTCAAGACTTTCGACACGAGCACGACCTACACTTTTACGATCAACGACGACGAAAATCCAAATACCGCAACCTTTGCCGACACGATCACTTTCACTTATGGAACACGCGAGATCTATGTTTCACGCGCTTGCGGCTACAAAACGGTTTTCGACCTGAGCCAGGAAATTGGCGTTCCGGCCGTGCTCATGAACAATGGCACCCCCGGAACCTGGATCCGCAACATCATAATCGACACCCATACCATTGAAACCGAAAATGAGACACATATCAGGATTTTTTATTAGCCTTTTGTGCTGTGTCTCGGTTTTCGCCCAGACCGATTCCACGGCGACTGACATTGCGGGATTGAAGGTCAGAGGCGCTGTCGCGGACACGACCAAGATCGACACCGTAAAGCCAAAATTTACACGACATGGGCTTCGCGTGGGCGTTGACCTTTTCCGTCTCTCGAGAGGTTTTTGGGACAAAGACTACCGCGGGCTCGAAATTGCAGGCGATTACCGCCTAACACGCAGTTATTTCCTGGCGGCCGAAATCGGGAACGAAGACAAGACCACAGACGACGATCGCGTGAATTTCACCACAAAAGGAACGTATTTCAAGGTTGGTTTCGACTACAATTTCTTCGACAACTGGCTCGACATGGAAAACGTGGTTTCGATCGGGATGCGTTACAGCGTGAGTTCATTCAGCCAGCAACTCAACAGTTACAAGATCTACAATCCTCACAACGATTACGGTGAAGAAGTCGTGGTTCAGTCAGGTCAGGAATTCAAAGGCTTGAGTGCGAGCTGGATCGAGATCGTGCTGGGAATGAAAGCCGAGGTTATCAAGAACGTATTCGTAGGTTTCAGCGCGCGCATAAACTATATGGTCTCGGAAAAAGAGCCGAACAATTTCGCCAACCTTTATATTCCGGGCTTTAACCGCACTTATGACGGCAAATTCGGAGTTGGGTTCAACTACACCGTGAGCTATTTTATCCCGATCTACAAATCGAAGATCAAGGCCAAGGAAAAGGCTAAAAAGAAATAGATAGCACCAAACAGGATATGACTGTGGCTTTGGCTGCGTTTTTTTTTAGTCGTAATGATGACGGCATTTCGCGATCTGGATCTCGTCTTCGATAACCCTGCAGATCAACCTGTGCCCCTCGTCTATGCGTCGCGACCAGAATCCAGAATATTTGTGTTTGAGCGGTTCCGGCTTTCCCAATCCTCCAAAAGGCGTTCTGGCAATATCCTTTAGCAAATCGTTTATTTTCCGGACTTTGGTTTTGTCGACCTTTTGCCAATACAGGTAATCCTGCCAAGATTCTTCGACAAAAACATACTTCATTCCTAGAGCAAGTCTTTAGAGACAGATTCGCCTTTGCGCAATTTCTCTATAGCCGAATCCAGACGCTTTTCGTTCGCACGCGACGAAAGTTCGTGATTGGTTGCCATAAGGGAATTGTATTCCTCGAGCGAAATCACCACAATACCGGAATCTTTGCCGCGGTTGATGATCAGGGTTTCGAAATTCCGGGAAACGCGATCGAGGTAAGATTTGATGTCTTTGCGGAAATCTGAGATGGACGTGACGATCATAACGCTAAAGTTTGTACAAGTATATGTACAAAATTCGTTCATTTTCATCTTGACGGACATTGGCTATCAACCCGGATATTTCTCCTCGAGCTCGAGTTTCTTGATACGCGCGCGGATGCCGCCGTTCTGTCTTCCGAACAATCTCGCTAGTTCCGATACCGATTTTCCTTGGCAATAAAGCTTTTCGAGCTGGTCATCGTCTTCTTTGCTCCAGGGCATGAACGCCTGTCCGTGTTCTTCGCGAAGTTTCTCTAGGAATTCTGCCCTACTCGACTTTTCAGGTTGGGCCGATGGTCTTAGTTTCCGGAACTCTTTTGACGAAATCTGGAGCGAATCAAGAAAAAGGTCGAGGTCTTCTTCCGGAATGCTGATCTGGCGTTTCTCTGTGCCCGACTCGGTAGTGAGCGTTTGGGAAATTCGCAGTGAATGGTTTTCGGTTTCGTCTTTGGCGATCTCGAAATGATAGGCTCTGTCTGGCTTTGAGAAACTTTGGTTGTAAAGCGATTGGTTCATGGCATTGATTTTTAAGGTGAATAAGTGGCTTATAGTCAATGCTAAAGTAAATACGAAACGAGAACCGCGATTACAGATTTTCTGTAGAAATTGTTAAAGTTTTGCAGACTGGGGGAATGCAGAATTTTTAGAAGGTTTTCCCAGATTTGGGATAGATTGGTTTTGAGACCATGCGTTGAGGGATGCCGGCTTTGTCTAAGCTCTTTGGACAGCCCGAAAAGCTGGCCAAAAGCGAGTGCCTG
>JBCNQO010000353.1:0-3346 GCA_039592825.1 Flavobacterium sp. | reverse complement strand
TTTTTTCACGATGCAAAGGTACGTTTTCGGTTCTTACATAGGTTGTTGCGTCGGGCGGATGATCATCTCGTTCACGTCGACGTCTTCGGGTTGTTCGATCACGTAAGCCACGGCTCTCGCGATACTGTCGGCCGAAATCGCCATTTGGGTCATTTGCTCGACCATCGGTTTCATGACTTCGTCGGTCACGGTGTGTTTCAACTCGCTTTCGATAAGTCCCGGAGAAATGATGCTGGTTCTGATATTGTAAGGTTTCACTTCCTGACGAAGTCCTTCGCTAATGGCGCGCACGGCGAATTTTGTGCCCGAGTAAACAGCGCTCGAAGGTGAAACCAAATGTCCGGCGACAGATGAAACGTTGATGAACTGACCACTTTTTTGCGCCTTGAAATGCGGAAGTGCCGCGCCAATCCCGTAAAGTACGCCTTTGATGTTCACGTCAATCATTTGTTCCCAATCGTCGTACTTGAGGTTTTCGAGAAACGAAATGGGCATGACACCGGCGTTGTTGAAAAGCACGTCGATTTTCCCGAATTTTTCTATGGTTTGGGATATCAGGTTTTGGACGTCTTCGCGTTTACTCACGTCTGTCGCCACGGCAAGCGCTTTTCCGCCATCTGACTCGATTTCGGCCACGACCGATTCCAATCTGTCGATACGTCTCGCGCCAAGACTCACGATTGCGCCTTTTGAAGCCAGCAATTTTGCCGTCGCGCTGCCAATTCCGCTGCTTGCGCCTGTAATCACGACCACTTTTCCTTTGATAGTTTCCATTTTTTGAAGTATTGATTGTACGTTGCAAAATTGGGTCAGATCAAAGAAGATGGCGTTTCTGAATCGCGGGAAATTGTTTCCGAATCGAGACTCGGCTAATATTTTTTCACCACGGATTCACGGATTTATCCATGCGGATATTTCAAAGGTGAATCCGTGGTGGAAAATTCAATAGAAAATCATTCCGCAACCAAAGAACCTTTCGCGGTTTGAAAGAAAGCCAAAACGACCGCAAGCGAAACAAACACAAAAAGTTGCGCCATCACGAGCATCCAACCGCCGTGTTCCCAAGCCCAGATTCCAAGTGCCGAACCGGCCGCGCCGCCCACGAAATAAGTCGTCATGTAAACCGTGTTGATACGGCTGTTGGCCTTGACATCGAGTGTGTAGATGATTGCGATGTTCGTCACCTGAACCGCCTGGATTCCCATGTCGAGGAACAAAACGGCAAAGCACAAAGCGATGATTGAATGCGGGAAAACGGTGATGGCCAAAAGCGATACGAGTACGAACGAAAGCGCGATCAACAGCGATTTTCGCGGACTGCTCGATTTGTCCGAAAGCTTTCCGAACAAAGGTGCGGCCAGTGTTCCGCCAACTGCGAGGAATCCGAAAAGCCCGATTTTGTCGGCTCCGAACTCGAAAGGCTTGTCCGAAAGGTGAAAAGTCAAGGCAACCCAAAATGCGCTCAAAGTTCCAAAAGACAAAGCGCCAATAAACGACGTCCGACGCAAGATCGAAAACCGTTTGAACTGAATCAGCACAGACGACAAAAGCGATTGGTAAGAACCCGAAAAATTCGCGGGAACGCTCGGAAAATCGGCTTGCATCAAAATGGCGCTGATCAGAACCAATCCCGACGAAATCCCGTAAACGTAACGCCAGCCGAGGTTTTCTGCAATGAATCCGCTAAAAATCCTCGCAGATAAAATCCCCACGAGAATTCCGGTAAAAATGATTCCGACGACTTTTCCACGATTTTCGGCCACCAAACTTGCGGCCATCGGAAGAATCACTTGTGCCGCGACGGCGAAAATTCCAATCGAAAGTCCGGCGCCGTAAATCATGAATGTATTGGCGGAAAAAGCCATGACCAAAAGGGCCGCGATGAGCAAAAGTTGCAACGTCAGGATTAGTTTCTTGCGGTCGAATTTGTCGCCCAAAGGCGTGATGAACAAAAGCCCGAGACCGTAGCCCGCCTGGGAAAGCACCGAAATGAAACCCGCAGATTTAGTATCGGTGCCAAGCGATTTCGCAATTTCGGCCAGGATTGGTTGGCTGTAATAGATGTTGGCGACGCAAATCCCGGCCGTGATCGACATGATCAGGATTTGTTTGGTAGAAAGTGTTGTGCTCATAAAGTTGTGTGCCGCAAAGGTACGTGTTTGCTGGGGTTTTTAAAGAAATCGCCCTGACGGAAATGCGAAAGGGCGATTGGAAATTTTAGGCTGTGAAATGCAATTTTCGCGAAAGTTCAGGCGGCAATTCGTCTGCATAAACTCCAAAAGCACTCACCAAAACGCCTCGAAACAAAGAGTCCGAAGAACGGATTCCGTATACGATATTCTCGTCTCCCGGATCGGTTTCGCCCTCAAAACGAAACACGTAATCGACAAGAAAGTCGTCGGCATAAAGCTTTCGCGATTCATCGCCACACAAAATGCAATCCTGTTTCAGGTTGAAATCGCGTGAGTAACCGTTCGTCTGAAGCCAATTTATCGCTTCTACCATCGTGTCGAAAGATGGCGAAAACGTCGTCATGGTTTCAGATAGAATTTAAGTTCTGCCGCGGCCTGACGGAAAAGCAAAGCCGTTTCGGGCAAATGCGCCAGCGGATTGAGCAATCCCCAATCGTGGATCATGCCTTTGAATTCCACGAACACGACATTGCCGCCGGCTTCGTCCATTTTGCGTCCGAAGTTATAAGCGCCATTGTTCAAAACATCGGCTTCGGCATACGGAATGTAAGTGGGCGGAAATTTGGCCAGAATTTCGGCGCTGGCGTTGATTGGCGAGCTGTAGATTTCTTCTCTTTCGGCCACATTCGGCTGGTATTGGTCATACATCCATTTCATGAGCGGCGTGGTCAAAAAGCGATCTTGCCCGAAACGCTTGTAGGAATCGTGGTCGAATTTTGCATCGACGATTGGCCAAAGCATGATGAGGTTCGAGATTTTCGGGCCGTCGTTTTCAATGGATTTGATCGCGGTCACGGCCGTCATGTTTCCACCGACGGAATTTCCTACAACAGCCAATCTCGATCCGTCAACGCCAATTTCGCTTCCGTTCTCGGCAACCCATTTCGTCGCGGCATAAATCTCGTTCACGGCTTGCGGATATTGCGCTTCGGGCGACGGCGTATAATTCACGAAAACGCCAACGGTTCCCGAGTTCACGGCCAGATCGCGCACCATTCGTTTGTGTGTAGGATAATCGCCCAAAACCCAGCCGCCGCCGTGGATGAAGATAAAAACCGGAAGTCCGTCTTTGGCGCCTTTTGGTTTTACGATGTTGAGTTTGATCTCGAAACCGTCGGCAGTGATCGTTTTTTCAGATTCGTCAATGTCCGAAT
>JBCNQO010000352.1:0-3359 GCA_039592825.1 Flavobacterium sp. | reverse complement strand
ACCGAACTGGGGACGCAGGCGTTGTCGACAAGGCGCTGCAGATGCAACACGGCATCCTGCGACTGATCGTCGCGAGTCTGGCCAGGCGAATGCAATTTCCCCGATTATACCAATCCCGCGGTTCGCGAATGGTGGGCCGGACTTTTCAAGGAACTCATTGGCGAAATAGGAGTGAAAGGCGTTTGGAACGACATGAACGAACCGGCCGTGATGGAAGTTCCGGGCAAGACATTCCCGATGGACGTTCGCCACAATTACGACGGGCATCCGTGTTCGCACCGAAAAGCCCACAACATCTACGGAACCCAGATGGCGCGAGCCACTTACGAAGGCGTGAAGCGTTTTGCGTATCCGAAAAGACCTTTCATCATCACGCGTTCGGCTTATTCGGGCGCGCAGCGTTACACGAGTTCCTGGACAGGCGATAACGTCGCGACCTGGGAACATTTGTGGATCGCCAACATACAAATGCAGCGCATGTCAATCTCCGGAATGGGCTTTACCGGATCAGACATTGGCGGATTTGCCGAGCAACCGTCGGGTGAACTTTACGCGCGCTGGATCCAATTGGGCGTATTCCATCCTTTCTGCCGCACGCACTCTTCGGGCGATCACGGCGATCAGGAACCTTGGTCGTTCGACGAAGAAGTTGTCCATATTACTAGAAAGTTCGTTTCGTTGCGTTACCAATTGCTTCCGTATTTGTATACGATGTTCTGGAACTACATCAACGACGCCGTTCCAATGCTGAAACCGCTTGTGTATTTCGATCAGGAAGATCCGCAGACGCATTACAGAACCGACGAATTCATCTTTGGTGAACAGATTCTGGTTTGTCCGATCCTTGAAGCAAATTCGCAAGGCCGTCGCATGTACATTCCGTCTGGAAACTGGTACAATTACTGGACAGACGAAGTGGTGTCGGGCAAGCGCGAGATCTGGGTCGCCACAGACTACGACCAGATTCCGCTATTCGTCAAAGAAGGCGCTATCATCCCGAAATATCCCGTGCAGCAATACGTAGGCGAAAAAGAAATCACAGAAGTCACGCTCGAAGTCTATTTCAAACTCGGAAAAGAACGCTCGTTCCTATACGAAGACGCCCAGGACGGTTACGATTACAACAAAGGCCGCTACAGCTTGCTGTCGTTCACGTTGAGCGGAAAAGAAAACCAGCTTGTGATCCAGCAGTTCAAAGAAGGAAAGTTCGAGACGACTTACTCCAAATTCCGCGTCAACCTGCACGGACTGCCGTTCAAGGTAAAAAACATCTACGTAGACAACGAAAGACGCGACCTCGAGAAAATAGCGTTCGACGGCACTTCGCTCGTGATCGAGAAAGAGTTTACCGAAATCCATATTATCGGGGAATAGTGCTGAAGTGCTGAATTGTCAAAAAAAAGAGATTTAAAAGCCCGGATATGTTTCGGGCTTTCTTTTTGATTGGCAGATCATCAGATATCAGATTGTTGCTGCCACTGCCACTGCTACTACCACTGCCACTGCAACTTGAATAAGGGCGCCAAATTCCGGCTATCCGCTATAGCTTAAAACCAAAACCACCATTTTGCAAGCCTTTGCACGAGCTTCCTTCGGTCGCTGTGCAAAGTCGGCAAAATTTGGCGGTTTTGCGTTTCAAGGCTGCCGCTGCTATCCGGGGCGCATTCGTTTTTGAGTCAAAATTCGTCTTCTAAGAAATAGCCGTGAAGTAAGAAACACTGTAAATTGCGGCAAAAAAGAAAAGTCATGAAGGCAACCCTGTTGGGAGTCATTTTTTCAGTATTCTTTTATTTTTCGGGATTTTCCCAAAACATCGACCTTCCGTCAAATTCATTTTCAGACCATTATCGGGAAACGAATCCAACCTTGGTTTATTCTTATGATGAGTCACGCCAAATCCACGATTATTCAGGAAATTGGGATTTCGACCAGGACGGAATTAAAGACGAGCTGTATTTCGTAGGAACCGGCGGCGCACATTTGTACTTTTTTCTGAAAGTGATTTTGAGTTCCGACAGAAAAGTCCATGAATTTTCGTTTCTCGAATCGGACGCACCTTGGTTTTCGGAAACTTCGATATCCGAATTGACCAAACAACCATACGGATTTACGGTGACCAAACTGCATCCGCAAGCTTCCGAATCAATAGTAATCCGGCTTGACGAAAATTCCTATCGCATCCACAAATCCCAACTCAAGAAAAATAACATCCAAACCAAAACGATAGCCGTAAGTTTCGAGAAAGGAAAACCTGAATACAGAAGCTTCTAGCGCACAACATTGGAATTTGGAAATTGGAGCTTGGAATTTCCCAAAAAGTTATTGTACAAAAAATCTCCCCAATCCTATAAATCCATTTTAACATTTTAAAGTAACTTTACGGTGTTAAAAACATCAGCCATGAAAAACAAATTGATTCTCATAGCCTGCGGACTTTTGGTAATTGCCGCGGCTTGTTCCACCAACGCACTTACCGGAAAAAAGGAGTACAACTTCGTGTCTAACGACCAACTTTTTCCGTCAGCTTTTGCCGAGTACAACCAATTTCTTACCGAAAACAAAGTCGTTACGGGAACTGCGCAAGCCCAATTGGTGCAGAAAGTAGGTTCCAAAATCAAGGATGCGGTAGAGAAATATTACGCTTCCAAAGGCATCAGCAGTGAATTGAAAGGTTACTCTTGGGAATACAAACTCGTAGATGACAAAGCCGTGAACGCCTGGTGTATGCCGGGAGGAAAAATCGTCGTATATACAGGAATCTTGCCTGTAACAAAAGACGAAGCCGGACTGGCAACGGTTCTAGGCCACGAAGTCGCACACGCACTTTTGAACCACGGCGCACAACGCATGAGCGCGGCACAAACACAACAGATCGTTGGTACGGGATTGGCCTTGGCAACGAGTGGGCAAAGCGCCGAAAGACAACAGATGTTCCAACAGTATTATGGCATCGGATCGCAAGTAGGAGTGATGTTGCCATTCAGCCGCAAGCACGAATCAGAAGCCGACGAGATCGGGTTGACGCTAATGGCGATCGCAGGTTACAACCCAGACAACGCACTCACTTTCTGGCAAAGAATGTCGGCTCAATCGGGCGGAGGTTCGACTCCGGAAATCCTGAGCACGCACCCGTCAGACAACACGCGTATCACCAATATCCAAAAGCTGATTCCTCAAGCAAAGGCCAATGCGGCTAAACTTGGCGTCAAATATTAAGATTTGGTGATTAGTGACGTGCCGAATGAAATCGGCAGGGCCGCGGCCTGTGCCATTCCCACGCCTTCCGGCACAAGCCATGTGCGCGAGGCCGGGACGGACCAGAGTTCCGCATGGGACCCCTGCATATCGAATGCAGCCAC
>JBCNQO010000351.1:0-3363 GCA_039592825.1 Flavobacterium sp. | reverse complement strand
CCAAAACCGCGAACAAAGGCGAATGGATTGCCACAGATTTGGGTCAGAAGTCAACCGTAAACGCGATCCAGATCAATTATGCCGACCAGGATGCCGAATTTTTGGGCAAACCCGAGGGTATTTTCCATCAATATAAAATCTATACGTCAGACGACGGAAAGAACTGGAAAGTTTTGATAGACAAAAGCAAGAACAAAACCGACGTCCCTCACGACTACATCGAACTCGAAAAACCGGTGAACACGCGTTACATCAAACTGGAAAATATCCACATGCCAACCGGGAAATTCGCGATTTCAGGACTTCGCGTCTTCGGAAACGGAAATGGCACGAAACCGGATCAAGTCAAGAACCTCATTGTGCTAAGAACCGAAAAAGACAAGCGTTCGGCTTACATCAAATGGAATCCGGTAGACAACGCGTTCGCCTACAATCTATATTACGGAACGGCTCCGGACAAGCTTTACAGCTGCATCATGATCCACGATTTCAACGAATACTGGTTCAAGGCGATGGATCTGAAAAAGACCTATTATTTCGCGATTGAGGCAATTAATGAAAACGGCGTTTCCGCCAAAACTGAGGTGATGAAAGTGGATTAACCGTTAAATCAATTACCATTAAGTTCATTAAGAACATTAAGGCCATTAAGAAAAACTTAATGGCCTTATTATTTAAAAAGCAAACCTTAATGCGCTTAACGAACTTCCTTAATGGTAAAAAAATGCTCAACGATTATTCGCCTTTAGAACCATAAATCTTCTGGTACAAATCCTTGTATTTTTCTAAGATATTCTTGCGCTTGAGTTTCAAAGTTGGCGTGAGTTCGCCACCGTCGATTGACCAGATTTGTGGCGTAAGCTCGATTTTCTTGACCTTTTCCCAGTTTCCGAACTTGTCGTTCATCTTTTCGACTTCTTCCCAAATGCGATTTTTTACCGATTCGTTGCACACGATATCTTCGTTGTTGTCGCCGATTTCTAGTTTGTGGATGCGCGCCCAATCTTTCACGAAAGCGAAATTCGGCTGGATGAACGCGGCCGGCATTTTCTCGCCTTCTCCGATCACCATGACCTGTTCGATGAATCGCGACTGTTTCATGGCGTTCTCGAGCAATTGTGGCGCGATGTATTTTCCGCCAGACGTTTTGAACATTTCCTTCTTGCGGTCGGTGATTTTCAGGAAACCTTCGCTGTCGATCTCGCCAATGTCGCCCGTGTGGAAATAGCCGTCGGTAATGACTTCTGCGGTTTTTGCCTCGTCTTTGTAGTAACCCATCATGATGTTCGGGCCTTTGCACAAAATTTCGCCGTCCTGGGCAATTTTCACTTCCACGTTCGGTATCGGTTTGCCCACGGTTCCGATCTTGAATTGCTTGTCGCGGATGCAGTTTACGGCAATCACGGGCGAGGTCTCGGTAAGTCCGTAGCCTTCCATTACCGGAATATCCGCGGCAGCGAACATTCTGGCCAGTCGCGGTTGCAAAGCCGCACTTCCCGACACCATGAGTTTGAGTTGTCCGCCCAAAGCGTCGCTCCATTTCGAGAATATGAGTTTACGCGCCCATTTGAGTTGGGTTTCATACCACCAACCGTTGGCGCCATAAGGTTTGTAACGTTCGCCAAGGCCGATCGCCCAGAAGAACAATTTGTATTTGATTCCGGTGAGTTCCGAACCTTTGGCGTGGATTTTCTCGTAAACTTTCTCGAGAAGACGCGGTACGACGGTCATTACATTCGGTTTCACTTCCTGAATATTTTCGCTGATCTTGTCGATCGATTCTGCAAAATAGATCGCGACTCCATAATATTGATAGAGATAAACGACCATTCGCTCAAAGATGTGGCAAATGGGCAAAAAGCTCATCGAACGCGACTTTCCGGCCTCGAACGGGATTCTTCTTTCACTTCCCAAAACGTTTGAAACGATGTTCTCGTGAGACAACATCACGCCTTTTGGTTTTCCGGTGGTGCCCGATGTGTAGATGATGGTCGCCAGGTCTTCTGGTTTGATCGAGTCTTTTCTGGCTTCGACATCAGATTGATTCGACTCGTCTTTCCCGAGTTCGAGTAATTCGTTCCAGCTCTTGCAATCCGGTTTGTCGCCAAAACCGTAAACTTCCTTGACATTGGTGAGTTTCGATCTGATGGCGTTCACTTTGCCCAGAATCTCATCGTCTGACACAAAAATATATTTGGCCTCGCAATGGTTCAGGATATATTCGTATTCTTCTTCGGTGATCGTAGGGTAAACCGGAACGTTCTGTGCGCCGGTCTGCAAAATCCCGATGTCGAGAATGTGCCACTCGGGCAGGTTGCGGCTCGAGATCACCGCGATCTTGTCGTTTTTCTCGATTCCGAGTTTCAATAATGCACGCGAGATCGTGTTGGCTTTGGCCAGATAGTCGTCTGTAGAGAATTTCACCCATTTGCCGTCGTATTTGGCCGCGAGCGAATCCTGTATATTGTAGTGCTTTTGCTGATGGTATGGAAAGTCGAAAAGTCGTTTGATTTCAGACATCGGTTATGTTTTTCTGCAAATTATTAAAAAAAGGCGTGCGAAATTGCTAATGTTGTTGTAAAGGGCTCAGATGAAAATATGGACTTCTATGCCGTCGCCTTCGATCAGTACGTCCATGAGGAAATAAATGATGCCGTAAAGTTGGGCATAGACCAAAAGTCCGAAAGCGAAAAGCAACCCGATTTTGGGCCAGGTGCGATACAGGTTTCCGAGCGCATTCCAATAGACACGCATCGGATACAGAAGCGCCACGGCTATCATCCCGTAAAAAATCGAATAGCTCAACGCGGCCACACCAAAAGGACGGACCGCATAAATCAGTACGATCAGCAAGGTAAACACGAGCAACATGCCCAACAACGACATTCCGGAAAGGATAAAGTGCTCGGCAATGTTGAGTTTGAGCCGCCTGAGCATCAACCGGCCATTTATCGCTAGCAAAGGCACGATGGCGAGGAAGAAAAACTTGGCGTACTCAGTAAGGAAATTACCGCCTTTGTTGTTGGCGCTCGTCGCTTGTTCGGGAAGCGGATAAATCTGGTGCAGAAAATGAAGCACGAGCGCATCAAAAGCAAGAATCAGCAAACACAGATAAAATACGTTGTAAAACGAAATGCGTTGGCCGTGAATATAATCGAGAGCGGCTTTCCCCGGGCGCTTAACCGCTTGCCTGATCGTGAACCAGATGCCTTTGTCGATGTGCCAAACCCCGTGCAGCAAATCATGCATCACGAAATGTTTTATGGTGATGCGATGCGTGTCGGTTTTTTGGCCACAGTTCGGGCAGAATTTTTTCTCGACGGGTTCGCAGCAGTTTAGGCAGGTTGCGGCTTTCATAGGTTG
>JBCNQO010000350.1:0-3364 GCA_039592825.1 Flavobacterium sp. | reverse complement strand
TCTTGTCGAACAATGCCTTGCCGAGGTTCTTCGCCCGTAGAACAGCCGGCGTGCCAGATTCTTATAAAAGGTTTGGTGCCGAGTTCGGGCAAAATCACGTCTCGCAAAACGGCGTAAAATGCCGGATCTCGGAACATTTCGGTCACGTTCACCGTGATTTCCTCGACCATTCTCTTGAAATATTCGGGCTCGGTGCGCACTTTAGACAGGAATTCGCCAAAGTCCTTGAAACCGTCCACTTCGAGCAAACGGTCTACACGCCTTCTAAAAGACGCCCGCGAATAGCCGCTGAAATCATAGCCGTAATACTCGTGAACTTCGTTGATCAACCATTCTATTTCCCGGTCTTCGGTCATTGCAATTGGGTAAGCAGTTGTAATAATTTGTCAATATCCACGGGCTTCGAGATGTATTCGTCCGCGCCAGCTTCGAGGCATTTTTCGCGATCGCCCACCATGGCTTGTGCCGTTACGGCAACAATCGGAAGGTTATTTCTGTTTGGCAGATTTTTGATGATCGGAATGGCTTCGTAACCGTCCATTTCGGGCATCATCATATCCAAAAGCACAAAATCCACGGCTGTTTCACTTTTTAGCAAATCGATGGCTTCTTTGGCTCCCGAACTCGACAAGCACTCGAAATTCCGCGATCTCAAAACTGCCGAAAGCGCGAAAATGTTGCGCGAGTCGTCGTCTACGATAAGAATCTTTTTCTTTTCCATATCAATTCTTGTCGTAAAGCCAGACGCGCAGCAAAGACATAAGCTGATCGACGTCTACAGGTTTGGTGATATAATCGGATGCGCCGGCGTTGATGCACTTCTCGCGGTCACCGGTCATGGCTTTGGCGGTCACGGCAATCACCGGAAGATTCTTGTATTTGCCGTTTTCACGGATGCGCGTGGCCGTTTCGTAACCGTCCATATTCGGCATCATCATGTCGAGCAAAACGACGTCGGTCTGTGGATTCGCGTCCAGGACTTTCAACGCCTCTTTTCCGTCGATGGCCGTAATCACGTTCATTTTGAGGGTTTCGAGCGCCTTGGTGAGCGAGTAGATGTTTCGAACGTCGTCGTCTACCACCAAAACCGTTTTTCCGCTAAGGACATTGTTCAGCAAATTGACCTTTTTGACCTTGCCGTTCGCTTTTTTCTGTTCTTCCATCAAATGCAGGAAAAGCGAGACCTCATCGAGCATCCTTTGGTACGAATGTGCGGTCTTGACAATGATCGAATCGGCGTAGTGCTTGATCTTGACTTCTTCCTTGAGCGACAGACTTTTCCCGGTGAAAACGATTACCGGAAGATTCTCGAACCCTTTGTTTTTCTTGACGTTCTCGAGAATTTCATACGACTGTTTGTCTGGGATTCCCATATCGAGAATCACGCAATGTACAGTGTCTTTCTTGAGCGCGTCCACACCCGAATCGATATCGCTCTGGATTTCCGAATTGATGTTGTGCGATTCGAGGAAAAGCGCAAGTGCCTTGGCGTGTTTCGGATTGTCTTCGATGATAAGCACCTTTTGGGATTCGCGGTTCACGATCTGTTCAATGCGTCTGAAAACTTCCGGAATCTGTTCGTAAGCGGCCGGTTTTTCGAGGAAATTGATCGCGCCTTTGAGCAAACTCTCCTGACGCATTTTGTGGGAAGACATGATGTGCACCGGAATATGGCGCGTCTGGCTGTTGGTCTTGAGTTCTTCCATGACTTCCCAACCGCTTTTGATGGGAAGTTGAATGTCGAGCAAAATTCCGATCGGCTTGTAGGCCAAAGCAAGATTTAAGGCATGATCGCCGCGAACTGACACGATTCCTTTGTAGCCGCGCTGCCTCGTAAATTCGAGCAGCGATTTGGCGAAATTGGTGTCGTCTTCTACGATAAGAATGGTCTTGTCGTCTTCGAGGATCGTTTCGCGGTCGTCCGGAATGTCGTCTGGAATCGAGTCACTAAGGTATTCTGCCGTTTTCGACAGCTTGACTTCTTCGGTTTGTAACGATGCGTTTTCGGCCGTTGGACGTTGAACAGAAATCGGGCCCGAAACCGCCGCAGCCGAAGCAGACAAAGGAATCGTGAGCGTAAATTCGCTTCCCTCGCCTACCGAACTGGCCAATTTGAGTTCGCCACGAAGCAATTTCGCGAGTTCGCGGCTTATCGAAAGTCCTAAACCGGTTCCGCCATATTTTCTTTTGGTCGATCCGTCGGCTTGCTGGAAGGCCTCAAAAATGAGCAATTGCTTCTCTGGTGCGATCCCGATTCCCGTGTCTTTTACGGTGAACGTGGCGAGTTTATCGTCTGATTTGATTATCGAAAGCGTGACCGATCCTTTTTCAGTAAACTTGATCGCGTTCGAGATCAGGTTCTTGAGGATTTGCTCCAGACGCATTTTGTCTGTTTTGATTACTAAAGGCGCATTTTCGTCTTCTACGATGAATTCGATGCCTTTGTCTTTGGCCACTTCCTGGAAAAGGCTTTTCATGACGCCCGAAATTTCCTGAACCGAAACGTCGGCGAATTCCAGATCCATTTTTCCGGCCTCGATCTTCGACAAATCGAGAATTTCGTCGATAAGACCAAGCAGTCCGTTGCCCGAACTGTTTATCACTTTCGAGAATTCGATCTGTTCCGAAGACATGTTCTTGTCGTTGTTTTCGGACAAAAGTCGGCTCAAAAGCAAAATGGAGTTCAAAGGCGTGCGCAATTCATGCGACATATTGGCCAAAAATTCCGACTTGTAACGCGTAGTTCTCTCGAGATCTTCGGACTTTTTCTGGATTTCGGTATTCCTTTCCTCCAGCAAAACGCTTCTCTCTGCCAATTCCTCGTTAGTTTGCTGCAATTCTTCCTGCTGTACTTTTAGCTCTTCTTCGGATGCCTGAAGCTTCTCGGTTTGGGCTTCCAACTCGGCATTCATGCTCTCGAGTTCGGAATGTTGCGCTTTCAATTCTTCGGACTGCGCTTGGGTTTCCTCGAGCAATTCCTGAAGTTTCGATCTGTTCTGAGCACCTTTCAACGCAATGGCGATACTATCCGCGACAGCGTCCAGAAACTCCAGATGCAACGGCGTAAAATGATTTACAGTGGCAATCTCTAGTGCGCCTTCCACATTAACTTCCTTGAGTGGAATTGCCACGATGTGTTTGGGTTTCATCTCGCCCAGCGCATAAGAAACCGTGATGTTGTCGTCTGAATCGGCCTTCAATTGCATCAGTTTGTCCGATTCTACGGCTTGCCCGACCAAACCTTGGCCAATCTGGATTTTCTCTCTTTTTGGGTTCGGAACATAACTGTAACCGGCCGTCGCCAAAAGTTCTTCGTTGTGCTGCACATAAAGTACGGCAGCGTCACTTTTGGTGTATTCCGCAA
>JBCNQO010000035.1:0-8323 GCA_039592825.1 Flavobacterium sp. | reverse complement strand
GCCAAATTCCAGGATGCGGCCGGCGATTATGCCGATAAGTTCCGCAACAAATTGGGCAAACTCGAGAAAAAGGCCAAAAAGGAATATGCCCAAATCATCGAGCAAGGCGAAGAATTTGCGAACACGGCCAAAGACCGCGCCACGCAATGGGCAAACAAAGCCGGAGCGAACTTGTAACGTGACGACCTTTCGGGGTCGTTTTTTTTTGACTAACACATTTTTTTCGGATATACAGATTTCAGATTCGTCTGACACCATTCACTATTCACTAAAAATTAATCACTAAAAATCTTCACACATAATCATACAACGAAAATCAACAAATCGTGTAAGTGGAATCATCGTTTTTGAAAGAAATTTGATAACCTGAAAATTGTACGATTTTTTTGAACAATCAAGGCAACCCGAACCATAGTAAACAGCCAAAAAACAACCACAACATCACAACCGACACACGACCATGGAAAATGCGAATATGCTAAACAAGTCGGGGAATTCGAAGTTCCCGTTTTATCTGCCACAGGATTTTTTCATCGAAAGCAAAAAGAAAAAGAAAGACGAAGCCTTGCCCGAAATTTTGTTCCTGACGACTTTTCCGCCTAGGCAGTGCGGCATCGCTACCTATTCGCAAGACCTTATCGAGGCCATGGAAAAGCAGTTCGTGTATTCGTTTGACGTTAAAGTCTGTGCGCTGGAAACCGATAAGGAACAGCACACTTACGAGAACAAGCGCGTGAAATACGTGCTGAATACGTCGAACGAGAAGTCGTACCAAAATCTGGTCTCAAAAATCAATGCAGACGACAACATAAAGGTGACGCTGATCCAGCATGAGTTTGGTTTGTTTGCCGATAACGTGCAAGCTTTCAACCAGTTCCTGACCGACGTGAAAAAGCCGGTCGCTGTTGTTTTCCACACCGTTTTGCCGCGTCCCGACGAAGTTTTCAAGGCCAACGTACAACACATTCTGGACACGGTCGACGGCATTGTCGTAATGACCGAAGACGCGGCCGAAATCCTGGTACGCGACTACGTGATCGACCGCGAAAAAATCACCGTTATCGCCCACGGAACGCACCTTGTACCGCATTTGGACAAGGAAGTGCTAAAGAAAAAATACAACATTGGCGAAAGAACGGTTTTGTCTACTTTCGGGCTTTTGAGTTCTGGAAAATCGATAGAAACGACTTTGGACGCTTTGCCAACAATCGCCAAAACAACGCCGGACGTATTGTTCCTGATCATCGGGAAAACGCACCCGACCGTGGTTTTGAACGAAGGCGAACAATACCGCGAAATGTTGCAGCAGAAAATCATCGATCTTGGCATCGAGAACAATGTGCGTTTCGTGAATGAATATCTGCCGCTGGACACTTTGCTCGAATATTTGCAATTGACCGACATTTATCTGTTCACTTCCAAAGATCCGAACCAGGCCGTGAGCGGGACTTTTTCTTATGCTTTGAGTTGCGGATGTCCCGTAGTTTCTACGCCAATTCCGCATGCGAAGGAATTTTTATCGGACAAAGCCGGATTGGTGTTCGACTTCGGGAATTCGACCCAGCTCGCAGAAGCCGTGAACCGACTCATTTTCGACGTGGAACTGCGTCAGGAAATCATCTCGAACGGACTGCACAAGATTACGGGAACGGCTTGGGAAAACTCGGCCGTGAAGCACGCCAAATTCCTTCAGAAAATCACCAAGGACGAAATGGAACTGCATTACCGCAACCCAAAAGTCAACTTGGAACACATCAAGAAAATGACGACGAGTTTCGGGATGGTGCAATTCTCGAAACTCAATCAGCCCGACATCAATACGGGTTATACGATAGATGACAACGCACGTGCGATGATCGCCTTGATTCAACATTACAAATTCCGTCGCGATACATCCGACCTGAAATACATCGGGATTTACCTCGACTTTATCGCCTATTGCGAGCGCTCGGACGAATTGTTCATGAACTATGTAGATTTCCACATGAACTTCACCGACCAGAACCTCAACGAAAACCTCGAAGATTCCACCGGACGCGCACTTTGGGCATTGGGCTATCTGATTTCCCAATCGAAAATCCTTCCTACAGATTACGTGAGCAAAGCCACGGAAATCTTCGAAAGAGCGATCCTGTGCGCCCACAAAACGCATTCGCCTAGAGCGATGGCATTCATGCTGAAAGGCTTATACTACTACAACCGCGCGGTGAAAAACGACGACACGGTCGCGATTGTAGGCTTGTTGGCAAACCGATTGGTACAACTTTACAGACATTCGGCCACGTCTGATTGGGCTTGGTTTGAAGGCTACTTGACATACGCAAACAGTGTTTTACCAGAAGCGTTATTGTGCGCCTACACCGTAACCGGAAACGAGGTTTACAAAGACATCGCCAAGAAGTCGTTCGATTTCCTTTTGGACAAGACGTTCTGCGACGAAGGCATCAAAGTGATCTCGAACCGAAGCTGGCTGATGAAAGGCGGCGTCTGCGAAGAATTTGGAGAACAGCCCATCGACATTGCATACACGGTGATAACGTTGAGAAAATTCCACGACATATTTAAAGATCAAAAATATCTCGTAAAGATGGAAATGGCCTTCAACTGGTTTTTAGGTAATAACCATTTGCAGCAAATCATCTACAATCCTTGCACGGGCGGCTGTTTCGACGGACTCGAAGAACACAACGTGAACCTGAACCAAGGCGCCGAATCGACGGTAAGTTATTTGATGGCGAGAATGATGATAGACAAGTATTTCGGGAACGAAAACGAATTGTACCACCGACGCAAATCGCGTTCGTACAAAGACAAGATTGCCGTAAACTAAAAATGTGTTTTACCTTTAAAAGGAGCTTTCGGGCTTCTTTTTTTTTGAAGATTGGCAGATTTTCAGATGCTAGATCGACAGATTTCGGTCGTTGAGCAAAAAGCTATCGAGTCATTCTGGTAAGTTCCACTCCGGACGCAATTTGGAATTTGGGACTTGGGACTTGGCACAAAAAAAGAGAGCTTACGGGCTCTCTCTTAATTTACACCTATTAAAGTGCAAGGCTTTTATTTCAATTTCACGATTTTGCTCTCGTCGATACCGTAAGCGGCAATTACAGCTTTATAATCGTTGAAATCGACAGCAGAAACGTTCTTGCCCGAAACCGGTTGTCCCGGAACGACTACGATTCTGAAGATTTGGTCGATTCTGTATTCTGCGGACACAGTTGCCAAATCGTTCCCGTTCATGGTAATGTTCACGTCATAACGCGTGTGGTCGAAATCGTACGAAAAATCGCGTGTCCCATCGTTAAAGTAATGCGTCTCAGGAAGCGGACGCCAAACGTCCTCACCGCTTTCTACACCGGCCAAACGGTAAACGAGTACGTGATCGGAATTCAGGAAAGTGATAGGGAACTCGTAGAAGATACCGTAATTTCCGGCGGCTGTAAAACTGACGAAAGGCGTCTCGTAAACATAGGCTTCCTGTCCATTTTCTCCCGCCGGGCCTTGTGGCCCCGCGTCACCCTCGCAGGCAGTAAGGGTAGTGATTCCGACAATAGCGAAAAGATAGAGTAACTTTTTCATGATTTTTTAGATTTATGGTTATGGATTGTTGTTAACTAAAGTACGGCATTCATAAACCGTACCAAAAAATAAAATGTTAGAGGAATGGTAATTTTTAGATACCAAAAAGAAGCGCTTCCAAAGTCGTATCTTTGGGAATGCAACAAAAACTCCACATGGTAATGCTGGGCGCAACGCCGCCGGGCCGACTAACAGAACAGCACGATATTTTTTTCGGCATCGGAACTTCTTTGAAAGACCTTGTTCCGCAAATGAAGGAATTCTGGATAGGCGCTCAAATTCATATTGATGCATGGCGAGAAGTCACTTTCGTGGATGGTTTTAAAGTGGAAGTTATCGACCGTCAAGCGGAAAACGAAGCCAACGAAAATCACCTGTTTTTCATTAATCTGGGCGGTTACCGCGAAGGCGAATTCGAGGAATACCACTACAAAGTGCTGTCGGTTGCCGATACTATGGCAGCGGCTTCAAAGGTTGCCAAAGCGACCACTTTCTACAAACACTGCGGGTTTAAAGGAGCCGAATCGCACATAGACGACAAATACGGCATTGACGTAGACGACATTTATAAAGTATCGGACATTCTTCCGTCAGAAACCAAACAACGATTTTCACTGAAATTCACCAAAACCGACGGGCCACAAGACAAACTCCACATTGGTTACGTCAAGATCGACAAGTTGCTCAAGTCGTAAAAAAAGCCTCCCGTTTCCAGGAGGCCGAATAATTAACCTAACTAATCTCTTTTTTCCCGAACGCGTTCGCGCGCCTGGGCTTTGTTGTTCTCTCGGAATTTCTCGAAAGCCGCGTATTCTGTTGGCGTAAACACTTTCTTTAGCGCTTCTGCCCTTTCGTCGTCGTATTGTTTCACGGCCTTAAAACGCTCTTTTCGATCACCGTCGGCGGTTTTCGAAGCCGCGACCTTATTTAGGAAATCGACGTTTATGGCCTGTACTTTCACTTTCGTCTCGTCGTTGAATTTTATTTCGGACTGCATTTTCGCGGTCAATGCCGATGCACGTTCGTCGGTTGACTTTCCTTGGGCGAATCCGATGGACACACAAAAGAAAAGCAAAATGGTGGTTACGATGTTTTTCATGGTTTTGATTTTTAGCAAATTACAGAAGTTGGACTTGGGGTCAACAAAAAGGTTTAATCGAACCATCAATTATGCGAAAAGAACCACATTCCCTTCTCTGGACACTCTGTCAAAGCCCCAAAATACTGAACTGACTAAAATCATCCGAAAAAAATAAAATTAAAAATGAACGTTCATTCATTTATGTTTCTATCTTTGCCCAGACAAATTCCAGCACATGCGCGTAAGGGACGAAAACAAGGAAAAACTCGTAATAGAAAATGCCATCGATCTGTTCGTGAGCGAAGGCTTGCAAGGTTTCAGCATGAACAAACTGGCCAAAGCCTGCGGGATTTCTGTGGCCACGCTTTACATCTATTACAAGGACAAAGACGACTTGATCTCGAAAATCGCGACCGACATTGGCGAAAAGTTCTTCGAGGTGTCGCTAAGAGGTTTTTCTCCAGAAATGTCGTTTGCCGAAGGACTGCGCGTGCAATGGCAAAACCGTTTTGACTACGCTTTCGAGTATCCGCGCGAGCTGGCCTTTTTCGAGATTTTGCGCGCCTCGCATTACAACAACGAGGTTTTGCGCGGCCGTCTCGGGATTTTCAAGCAACAGATGACCGAATTCTTCGAGAACAGCGTCACGAAAAAAGAGCTGCTTCCACTCGATCCTACGACTTTCTGGTGTGTGGCTTACGGTCCGCTTTACTCTATGCTCAAATTCCATCAGGAAAAAAAAGCCATGGGCGGACAACCGTTCCAGATTACCAAAGAAGCGATGGACAAAGCGCTCGAACTCACCATAAAAGCCTTAACCCCATGATCATGGAAACACTAGACAACATTCACGTTTTCAAAACCAATTTGGGCTTGGTTTGCCCCAATTGCGAAGTGGCCAGAACTTTCGATTCACTTTCGGAAGTATCGAATTGGAGCATCGATTCCGAAGACTGCGACTGCGTTTTGCGCGTGGTTTCGGACAAACTTCGCCCGTCTAACATCATCAACATCGTAAAATCGCTTGGGTACGAATGTGCCGAGCTCGTCTAAAATGAACAATACCGTTACCGAAGCCCAAAAATTCACGGGCTACCAAAAATTTGTCGTGGCCATTCTGGCGCTTTTGCAGTTTACCGTAATCCTCGATTTCATGGTGATTTCCCCATTGGGCGACATTTTGATGAAAACGCTCGACATGACGCCGGCCAATTTCGGGCTAGTCGTTTCGGGTTACGCCTTTAGCGCCGGAGCTTCCGGACTTTTGGCCGCGGGATTCGCAGACAAATACGACCGAAAGAAACTGCTGGTTTTCTTTTACGTCGGATTTATCGTTGGGACGCTTTTCTGTGCGCTTTCGCAAAACTTCTGGATGCTACTCGCCGCGAGGATCGTCACCGGATTTTTCGGAGGCGTAATCGGATCGATTTCACTGGCCATCGTAACCGACATTTTCGCCCTGAACCAGCGCGGGCGCGTCATGGGCTTTATCCAAATGTCTTTTGCCGTGAGCCAGATTCTGGGCATTCCCATCGGGATTTTCTTCGCGAACCTTTGGGGCTGGCATTCGGCCTTTATCATGGTCGTGGTTCTGGCCGCTTTCATTTTATTGGCGATCGTCTCGAAAATGCAACCTGTAGACGCGCATTTGGCGATCAAGTCCGAAAAACATCCTTTGGTGCATTTGTGGCATACGTTGCAGAACAAGAATTACCGCACGAGTTTCAGCACTATTGCATTGTTGTCTATTGGCGGATTCATGCTGCAACCTTTCGGAAGCGCGTATTTGGTGAACAACATCGGAATCACTCAGGAACAATTGCCGATCGTATTCTTTTCGACGGGAATCGCCGTTTTGTTCATTATGCCAATCGTCGGGAAGTTGGCCGACAAGATCAACAAAATGCTGTTGTTTTCTATCGGATCTGTGATTTCGATCGTGATGATCCTGATTTATACGAATTTGCCCCAGTCGCCTTTGTGGGAAATCATCGTGATAAACATGATCCTGTTTGCCGGAATCATGAGCCGTATCGTGCCTTCTCAAGCGATCAACACTTCAATTCCGAACATTTCGGACCGTGGCGCTTACATGGCCATAACCTCGTCTATGCAACAGATTGCCGGTGGAATCGCCGCAGTAGCCGCCGGACAGATCGTGCACCAACAAACCAAAACGAGCCCGTTGGAACATTACGACATTCTGGGTTACGTGATTGCCGTGGTTTCGCTACTGTCGATTTTCCTGATGTCTCGCGTAAACAAGATAGCCGAAGCCAAAAAGCAACAAACCCAAGCCCCGATCGAGCCGATTACCGAAATGGTCTAAAAAGAAAAGTCTCGCAATTCCAGACAAAGATTGGTTTTAGAAACGGGTTCGCGTTAGGGATACTGGTCCCGAAGCTTCGGGATCTGAGCTCTTTGTGCAGCCCGAAAAGCTGCGCAAAAGCGAGTGCCTGTAGCCCGGCGACGGCCAGCCGAAAAGTTACGCAACCACAAAGTTTTAAGGCCGGCGCAACGCCCAAAAAATAAAAAAAAGTAAAGCCACGAATACACGAATAACCTGGATTCGTGCATTCGTGGCTGCTATCTTAATGCCCTTAGTGAACTTAATGGTTCAAAAAAATATGTGGCTCAAAAACTAAACGGTATCCAAAGTATCTTTCCCCTCGGAAATATCTTTGAGATGTTCCAAAGCCTTAGGCCAAACCTTCTCGAAAAACTCAAGGTATTCCCCATCGATATCGAGCGAAACTTCGACCACGGTTTTACCGCCCAAATCGCTCAAGGTATAGTCTTCGGTAGATCCGGCCCAAGCCTTGACCTTCTCGCTTTCTGTATCTTCTTTGCCGTTCACGATTTCACCAATGTGGCGAAAAGACATGAATTCGGGCTCGCGTTTCTGGGCGATCTCGGAAATCATTCCGTCTCCGTTCACGTCCAGGAATAAAGTTCGGCTGCCTTGTTGCCAATCTGTCTCGACTTTGGAACCCGGCGCGAATGCCGATGTCCATTTGGGATAGGTTTCTTCGCCCCAAAGCGTTTCCCACACTTTCTCGCGTGGCGCGTCAATCGTGATCTTATAGGTCTTGCGTTCCATTTTTGCTGATTTTTTTACGGTTGATTCGCGAACCCTTTGCCCGAAAATCGGGGTTCGCTCAAAGCCTGGAAACTTTAGTCACATTCGGTTTTTGACGGAAACGCCTGTTTTGCGACTGTTGCTTGGCCTTGATATACTTTTTTACTTGCTGCGTTCGACCGTTCGCGCGGGCCGGCCGACTTCCTTTTTTCCTTTGGCGCTGATTTTGGCTTGCTTGGTGGCAATTTTCGTTTGTTCTGTCTGATACCGGAAATTGCGCTCGCCTTTGTGCCTGAATTCTGAAACCGCGACATCGCTAGACGTGGCGTGAACCGGCGAAGTCGCTAGACAGCACACAGTGAGGGGAATTGCCGCCGCGATAAGCATTAGTGTTCTTTTGGGTTTCATAGTTGGAGTGTTTGGATAAAAATACCGCCCCAACACGCCATTGGGTTTATACTTTAAGGGATGATTGTTACATAAAAAGAGGGCAGTGGCCAGGCCGGAGGCGAGCAGGGCCAGCAGCACCCATGCCAAGCGGCGACGCTGTACCGGGGTCATCGTTCCAGCTCCGTCGACAGCGG
>JBCNQO010000349.1:0-3378 GCA_039592825.1 Flavobacterium sp. | reverse complement strand
GAAGAAACGGAACAGGAATCAATGCTCTTGACCAACAGCACGACATGCAAGGTCGCTCAAAAGGGCCAACTCCAGAAGAACAGTTAGACAAGACGATCGAGCGACTTAAAAACGAACTCACGCTCAACGGGCTTCAGGAAGCGGCCATCCGGAATATCCTTCACGATCAGCAGCGCAAGTTGACAGCTCTAAGGACTGATTCCAGAACAGAAGATGAAAAACGCGAAGAAGCCGTACAGATCACCGAAAAGTCCGACAAAGACATAAAATCGCTTCTCGACGTCGACCAACTAAAGAAGTACGACGCCTTCAAGGAAGAACTCAGAACCGGCAAGAAAAAGAGCAAAAAAGACAAAAAGAAAGAACAGGAAGACGTTCATGAATAATACGAAACCCCGATTTGAGTCGGGGTTTATTTTTTAGATTTTAGATTTGCAGATTTCAGATTTGCAGATCGACACCGAAGCTTCCGGAAAAGTTTGGAATTTGGTCCCGAAGCTTCGGGAGGAATTTGGAATTTTCACTGTAATTCGAACTTTGCCTGCAATGTGTCGCGGGAATTGGTTCCAACGAAGACATCGAAAGTTCCAGGCTCAATCGTATAATTTCCTTGCAGATCGTAGAAACCGAGTTCCTTTTCGGTCAGCGTGAACGAGATTGTCTTGGTTTCGCCTTTCCTGATTTCGGCCAATTCGAATCCTTTGAGTTCCTTTACCGGACGCGCCACACTCGCCACTTTATCGTGGATGTAGAGCTGTACGGCTTCTTTTCCGTCGAAATTTCCGCTGTTTTTCAACGTTACCGAAACCTTGACCGATTCTCCTTTTTTGTAGGATGATTTGTCGAGTTTCAGGTTCGAATACTCGAATTTGCTGTAGCTCAAACCGTATCCGAAAGGGAACAAAGGCGTTTTTTCGGAATCGGAATAATGCGACCAGAAGACGGTTTCGGTCTTGTCCGGACGGCCGGTGCTGTAATTGTTGTAGTAAATCGGCACTTGCCCGACATTTCTTGGGAAAGACATTGGCAATTTCCCCGACGGATTATAGTCGCCATACAAAACCTGTGCAACCGCATTTCCGGCCTGCGAACCCAATTGCCAAGCTTCGACAATGGCCGGAATGTTCGCGTTTGCCCATTCTAGCGCCAACGGACGTCCGTTGTTCAACACCAACACGACGTTTTTGTTCACTTTGTAGATTTCCTCGAGCAATTCCTGTTGCACGCCAGGAAGATCAATGTTGGTACGGCTTCTCGCCTCGCCGCTCTGGTAGCCGATTTCGCCCAAAACGATCACGACCACATCGGCAGCTTTGGCCACGGCTTTGGCTTTCTCGAAACCGCTTTTGTCTTTGGTGTTGATGTTTACTTCGGACGTAAAACTTGTCTGTCCCACGGCGACATCTGCGCCTTTTTCGTACACCAGTTCGTTTCCTTTATATTGTTTCAGACCTTCGAGCACCGAAACGGCAGAATTGTTTTCGGCGGCGATTCTCCAACTTCCCAACGGACTGTCTTTGTCGTTTGCCAATGCACCGATAAGCGCGATTTTCTGTCCAGATTTCTTGAGCGGAAGCAAATTGCTGTCGTTCTTCAAAAGCACGATCGACTTTTTGGCCATATCGAAAACCGCGTCGTGATTGGCTTTCTGACCGATGGTTTTCTCGCGTTTTTCGTCGCAATAGCGATACGGATCGTCAAAAAGCCCGAGCTCGAACTTCACTTTGAGAATCCGCTTGACGGCATCGTCCACAAGGGAAATGTCGACTTTTCCTTCATTTACCATTTTAGCCAATCCGTCTATGTAGGCGTTGGACTCCATGTCCATATCGGAACCCGCAATCACGGCTTTGAGTCCGGCTTCAATCGTGTCTTTGGCGAATCCATGGGAATACATCTCGCCTATCGATCCCCAATCGGACACTATAAAACCCTTGAAATTCCACTTGCCCTTGAGAATATCGCGCTGCAGGAATTTGTTGCCCGTAGCCGGAACGCCGTCGAGAATGTTGAAAGAGTTCATGAACGTTCTCGCGCCCGCATCGCTCGCAGCTTTGAAAGGCGGCAAAACGACGTTATACAATGTATTGTTTCCGATGTCTACCGTATTATAGTCGCGTCCCGATTCTGCAAAACCGTAACCCGCAAAATGCTTGGCGCAGGCCGCAATGGTGTTGTTAGCCGACAGATCGGTTCCTTGAAAACCTTTCACGCGAGCTTCGGCCACTTTGGCGCCGTAGAACGGATCTTCGCCCGCGCCTTCCATCACGCGTCCCCATCGCGCGTCACGGGAAATGTCTACCATTGGCGCAAAAGTCCAGTTGATTCCCGCGGCAGCCGCTTCATCCGCAGCGACGGCAGCCGACTTTCTTATCGCTTCCAGATCGAAACTCGCGGCTTCGGCCAACGGAATCGGGCTTATCGTCTTGTAGCCGTGGATCACGTCGAACCCAATGATGAGCGGAATTCCCAAACGCGTCTGCTCTACAGCGATTTTCTGGACCGCGCGAACTTCCTTAACACCGCGAACATTTAGCATCGAACCGACGCGTCCTTTCCTGAGATCTTCGTACTTCTTCTCGGCCGAACCGCCTTTTGGCGCCGGTCCTGTCACGTTCCAGAAACCGTTGTATTGGTTCATCTGCCCTACTTTTTCTTCGAGCGTCATTTCCTTGAGCAGCAATTCCACGCGTTGGTCAACCGTTTTGGACTTGTCGTTCCAGGTTCGCTTCTGGGCCGAAATGCCAAGCGAAATGAGCAAGGACACGGCAATCGTAAGTTTTTTCATCTGATATTCGTTGGTTGTGAAAGTTGTTTCTTATTCGAGCAATTTGGTAAAAACGGGCTCGAGCTGTTTGGCCATCTCAATGTGGTCGCCAATGTCAGGATGATCGCCGCAGCCTTTTGGTTTCATGGGCTTGTACTCGAACAGCTCGATCGGTTTGTGAGCCGCGTCGGTCTTGAAAGCCGCCACTACTTCCTTGAGACATTTTACCAAAGTGATGTTCTTTTCTCCTGAAATCATTGGGCTTGTAAGCAAAATGATACGTGTTTTTGGATAACGTCTGTAAACGGTCCTAACGAAGTTAATATAGTTCGCGACATATTTTTTCTCGTCAAACGGAAGCCGCGGTTTCTTTCCATCGCCGGCCGAAAGATCGTTCGTGCCAAGGCAGATGCTCACCACGTCTGGTTGGAAATTGTTGTTGAACTTTTTGGATGTGTCTTTGTTCAGATACAGATTTTCGTACACATCGGGCATGATCGCCTCGTCTTTATGCTCGTCGTTCCAGTTGCGGTACATCCCGATTCCCGAAACCGAACTCAGTAAAAAGTCGAACTTGAGCGAGCGCGACAATATCGGACCATAAGCCCAAT
>JBCNQO010000348.1:0-3382 GCA_039592825.1 Flavobacterium sp. | reverse complement strand
AAGTGATAGAAGCCAGCACTGGCGGTTTCCTGCTTTGCGGAACCGCCTCTACCATTCAATACGCCAGTGGCGACCATGTCGCAGCTCTGGTGCGTACCAATAGTGAAGGCAGCCTTATGTGGATGGCGGGCGTAAACGGCAATGGCGATGAGCTTTTTAACGATGTAATGGAAGATGAAAGCGGCAATTTCCTGGCTTGCGGCCATTCGGCTTCGACCAATTTGCCGCTTACCGAAAACCACGGCTCGTGGGACGCCTTGCTCACCAAAATCTCGCCTCAAGGTGCCATATTATGGAATAAAACTTACGGTGGCAGTTCAATAGATCAATTGTTTTCTGTGATTGCTGCGGGCGATGGCGGTTACTATCTGGGCGGAGCAACCGGTTCTTTCGATGGGCAGATCAACTTGAACCACAGTCTTGTGAATTATTCCGATTTCTTGTTGATCAAGACCGACGCTTCGGGCGATATGCAATGGAACACATGTTACGGAGGTTCTTACTTCGAGAGTTGCGATAGCATGGTCGCCTTAAACGGGGCGCTTTTTATGGCCGGACAAGCCAATTCTTCCGACGGTCAGGTGGCGACTACTTCAGGGAGAAGCTGGATTTTGAAACTTCAGGGGAATTTGGGCGTTGGAGATTCAAAAATAGATGCCGTGACGATTTACCCGAATCCAGTTTCGCAAGTGTTGCATTTTTCGGGCAATGCTCAAGATTTCCAGCAAATATCGGTGTTCGACAGCAGCGGACGACTTCTGAAATCAATAAAACCAAACGAAAGCCAAATCGACGTAAGCGATCTTTCTGTGGGAATTTATGTACTGGAATTCACGGCTATCGGAAAAAAGTCGCGCACCAAATTCGTCAAAAGATAGTTCCTAATTGCCTACAGGAATTTTGTTTATTTCCGACAGGCATTCGTTCACGAAACTTTCGATCTCTGGAAAACTTCCCACGGCTGGCGAAGTTTGAGTGCCATCTGTAAAAACGATTTCCTTTTTGTTGTTCGAGACCGATGGCGTCGGTTTTTGGACGATTTTCGTCTCGGTATAATGCACTTCGGACACTTTTGAGTTCTCGAAACTGAAATCGGCTTTTTCGGTTTTCTTGCCTTCGTCAGATAATGCGGTTTGGCGTTTGGCCAAAGCTCTCGCAACTTGGTTTACCGATGTATTGTCGGCAGTTTTCACCGCAAGGATCCAAACCGAAAGTTCGGTTCCGTCGGACAGTTTTTTTACGACAGTTGGTTTGGAATCGCGCAATCGGCCCTCGATCATCGCGGCACGGTCAGACGATGCTTCCTTAGGATCGACCTGTGCGTGTGATCCGACGGAAATCAGCAAAAACAAAAACACCAACTTTCTCATAACTCACCTTTCAATTTCGTTTTTTACAACTCATAAACCACCAATCCACTGCGGATCTTGGGTTCAATATACGTACTTTTTGGCGGCAATATCTCGTTTGCGTCGGCCAATTTCCTTATCTGCGAAAAAGCGATCGGGAATAAGGTGAACCCAACTTCGAACTCTTCCGAATCCACGACCTCGACTAATTTGGTCAAAGGCTGATTGCCCGGAATATATTCTATGCGCCCGTCGTTCCTAAGGTCGCCGATTCCTAAAATGGGCGAAAGCAGTTCGTCGTAAAGCAATTGGGCGTCCACATCAGAAACTTCATTTTTGGTAGAAAGCCTGTAGAAATTCCCACGGAAATACATCCCGAATTCGCCTTTCTGGGAAGGTTTCCAAAGCTCGTTTCCCAAATCTTCCAGATCGAAAACCGCTTTTACCTTTCTCAGGAAATCCTCGTCCGAAAGTCCGTTCAAATCGCGTATCACACGATTGTATTCGTTGATCTTGACCTGATTTTCGCAAACCAGAAAAGCCATGAAACCCGAAAGGTTTTCGTTGCCCGAATCCTTGTATTTCTCGTAAAGCAAAGCTGCCGAAGCCGAACGATGATGGCCGTCGGCTATATAGAAAGTAGGGATTTCGCCGAATTCCGATACCAGAAAATCGATCTGGGCTTTGTCCTTGATTCGCCAAAGCGTGTGTTTGTCGCGATTGGGCGAAGAAAAAAGGTAAAGCGGACGTTTCTTTTTGGTAGCCGAAATCCAGTTTTCCAAAGCCTCATTTTCGGGATAAGCGACCAAAACGGGTTCGGTATTGAAACCTGTAATGTGCAAGTATTCCTCGAATTGTTCAACCCTATATTCGAGCGTGTCTTCATGTTTAGCGATCTTGCCATCGAGATAATCCTGAACCGAAACGCCGGCAATCACGCCAGTGTAAGAGCGGTTTTTAGACTGCATCTCATAAAGGTAAAAGATAGGTTCGCCCTCTTTCTTGAGGACGCCCTCGTCTTTAAAATCCTGATATTTCGCCTTGACCTGCCCAAACCTTTTGCCCGAATCGTTTTTGGCCACGTTCACGTAACCGGGATGCAGAACGTGCAGAAATGAAAACGGGTTAAAGTCGAGTTGTGACGCCAATTCCGCAGCCGAATAATCGTCGTAAGAACGCGAAGTCACCAAAGCGGCTTTGTCTCTGGTGGGGCGAACGGCTGCGAATGGGGTGATTTTGGGCATCTTTTTAATGGATAATTGACAATTGAAAATTAACAATTAGTAAAAAATAAACTTTTTCGGAACCCGAACCTAAAACGTAACTTCAATTATCAATTATCAATTATCAATTATCAATTATCAATTATCAATTATCAATTATCAATTATCAATTATCAATTGAACTGTCTGGCGATTTTTTCGGCCTTCTTGCTCTCGCTGTAATCGTAAAAACCTTCGCCAGATTTCACGCCCAGTTTCCCGGCGCGAACCATGTTTACCAGCAATGGGCAAGGTGCGTATTTCGGATTCTTGAAACCGTCGTACATCACGTTCAGAATCGCAAGGCAAACGTCTAGGCCAATGAAATCTGCGAGCTGCAATGGTCCCATTGGGTGCGCCATTCCAAGTTTCATCACCGTGTCGATCTCATAAACGCCAGCGACTCCATTGTATAAAGTCTCGATCGATTCGTTGATCATCGGCATCAAAATGCGGTTGGCCACAAATCCAGGATAATCGTTCACTTCTACAGGCACTTTGCCGAGTGCTTCAGACAATTCCATGATGGTTTTGGTGACTTTGTCCGAAGTATTGTAACCGCGAATGATCTCTACCAATTTCATGATAGGCACCGGATTCATGAAGTGCATGCCGATTACTCTTTCCGGATGCGTCACCACGGCGGCGATCTGCGTAATTGAAATCGACGAAGTGTTCGTGGCCAGAATCGTTCCGTGCGAACAGAATTCGTTAAGCTGACGGAAGATGTTCAGTTTGAGTTCGACGTTTTCGGTAGCGGCTTCCACAACC
>JBCNQO010000347.1:0-3387 GCA_039592825.1 Flavobacterium sp. | reverse complement strand
CGGAAGGCCGCGTCAAAAAACGTGCGTTCCAGATCGTCATATTCGTAAAGGTCGGTTTCTATGAGTTTGTTGTCGACAAAAAGCTGGATGATATCGAAAGCTTTGGTCCGAAGCAAAATGTCGAAAAGCTGGATGTTCCGGAAGTCTTCGAGATTGTCGGGAATGTTTTCCTGAGTGTTCAAAAGTTGGCGCGCATCGTCAATTTTCTGATTGCGGATCGCTTCGATAAGCTCGGGTTGTGTAGGCATGCCGTGTTTATTTGAGGTTGTTTCCCAAATTTAACGAACGCTGTTTTTTGTAGGAGAAGTTTTAACGTGGATTTAAGTAGTGGAATTTTTTCTCTAGATTGCTCCCGATTTCAGAATCAGCATAACGCCAAAACACTTTTTTAGATGTACAAAAAACTGAACGCATCGCCTTATGTGAAATGGCTGGCGATGATCGTCATAACATTCAATTTTCTGTTTTCCACCATAGTGAGAAGCAGAAGTGAGTATTTCATTGAAGGTTTTGTATTGGTTTTGCTGTCGGTTTGGCTAACCTGGTTCAGGTGTTACCTGATTTCGTTGGTTCCGATGTTGCTTTGTTGGTATTTGTTTTTCGCTAGCTGGCAATGATTTGTTGAATCCGAATTATCGTCTTTCAAGATTTTCCCTCACTCTAAACTTCACGATTTTTTCAACCAATCCAAAAGGCACATCGTCTATTGGAAACTGCACCGAACCTTTGCCTCGTTTGTACTTCGAAAGTTCGTCGGCAAATTCGGAATGTCCGGTTGGCGAGGCATAGAAGCCGATATGGTTTTTGTAAGCCGCGAAATACACCAAAGGTTTTTTGTTGGTTTTGTAGGCCGGCATTCCGTAGGAAATACTTTCGATTGCTTCTGGGGCGTTTTTCAGAATTATCTCCCGCAGTTTTTTCAGGGTTTGCTGAGTTTCTTTTGGAAAGGATGCGATGTAATCTTCTACTGATTTGAATTCGGGATTCATTGGAATGTCGGTTCGGAATAGGATCGTTAAAATACGACTTTACCGAATTTGATTGTTGAATGGACGTAAAAAACAAAAATTTGCTATTGACGGAATTCGGCTTCGCGGGCTGTTTGGAGAAGTGTTTTCCTGCTAAACCGGTCATCGAGGTCACGGATGGGATTCCGCTGGCGCGGCATCCCTCAAAACTCCGTTTTGAGAATATCCTGAAAAAGAAAAAAGCCTCAAGCAGAGCCTGGGCTTTTTTCTTTTTCAGGATATTCATCCGTGACCTCGATGGGATTCGAACCCATACGCCTTGCAGCACCACCCCCTCAAGATGGCGAGTCTACCAATTTCTCCACGAGGCCTAAAAAAAAATCGGCTTGAAACCGATTTTTGTGACCCGACTGGGGCTCGAACCCAGGACCCCAACATTAAAAGTGTTGTGCTCTACCAACTGAGCTATCGAGTCAATGCTTGAAGAAATGTCTTTAGGTCTTAGTGACCCGACTGGGGCTCGAACCCAGGACCCCAACATTAAAAGTGTTGTGCTCTACCAACTGAGCTATCGAGTCATTAACATTTCTTCAATGCGGGTGCAAATATACAGTCTTAATTTTTAATTTTCAAACTGATTTTACTTTAAATTTACGTTTTTTTGAAGCACGTCGTTAATGCGTTATTTATTAGGGTTTTGTGAATGAAAAAAGTGTTGTTGTGCGGTTACATGGGTTGCGGAAAGTCAACGGTGGGCCGAATTTTGTCATCTAAACTGGATTTGCCAAGCTTCGATCTCGACAATCTGGTCGAAAAAAAAGCGGGTCTGCCCATTCCCGAGATATTTTCCAAAAAGGGCGAAATCTACTTCAGGAAGCTTGAACACGAGGTTTTTGCCGAAATGATGTCGACCCAAGACAGCTTTATCCTAGCATTGGGTGGCGGAACTCCGGCGTACGCGAACAATCATCTGTTGCTTAAAGGCGGGAACGTGCAGTCGTTTTTCCTCAAGGCGTCCATCGATACATTATATGATAGGCTTATCCACGAAAAGCACGGTCGTCCTTTGCTGGCCGAAAAGTCACAAGAGGAATTGAAGGAACACATCGCCAAGCACCTTTTCGATCGCAACTATTACTACAATCAAGCCAATAAGATGATTGCAGTCGATGGGAAATCGGCCGAAGAAGTGGCGTCGGAAATTCTCGAAAAATTAGCTTAAGTAAGCCGAATTGGCATTTTCCTTGAACACGACCTTTACGTGTTCCATAAGTCCGGTAGAAAGTGAAATCCCTTTGAAATCGGCCTTTACCGGATATTTTTTGTGGTTTCTGTCTACTAGAACGGCCGTCTTGAATTTGGTGAGCGGAACGTCCAGAAAGTGCTTTACCGCATAGATCAGCGTTGTGCCCGAATTGAGTACGTCGTCTACCAGAACCAAACCTTTGTCGCGATATTCTTCGGGTTTCAAAGAAGTTTTTACGGGCGAACCCGGATTTTTCTTGTCGATCTTCACCTCGCACAACATCGGTTTCAAGTCCGAGATCTTAGAAAGTTCGGCTGCCAGTTTTTCGGCAAAAACGAAACCGTTCGGCGCGATTCCCGCAATCACGATCTGGTTCTCGTCTATGAAAGTCTCATAAATCTGATAGGCGATCCTTTTGATCTTGTGCTCGATTTCCTCGTGGTTAAGGATGACGTTCTTGGCCATTTCGGGTGTTGTTTTTCAGCCGCAATTTAAGCATTTAATCACGAATCCGATTCATCGAAATCGTCAAAATCGCCCGTGTAGCCGTCTATGTCGCGCCTGTCTTTTTTGGTCGGACGGCCTTCGCCAGATTTGCGGTAATGTTCCTTAGACAACTTGATCATTTCCATGTGGGCGAACGATTCCACCGGCGTCTCGTCTTTTCTGTAAATGTCCACAAGTTTCGCTCCCACGCGGCTTTGCGGTAAATCGAGAACCGAAATGATATAAGTGATCTGGTCTTTGCGGAAAGTGATCTTGTCGCCCGGAAAGACTTCCTTAGACGGTTTGGCCACATTTGCGTTCACCGTGATGTGGTTCTTTTTCGCGGCTTCGGTCACCATGTTGCGCGTCTTGTAATAGCGTACGCACCAAAGGAATTTGTCGATTCTCATAATTCTAAAAACGTCGTTAAAGTACTCACAAAAATAAATCAATATTGTATCTTGCGGGCTTTAAAAAACCTTGCAAATATGAAAAAGAGCATTATTTTAACTTCTTTGCTCGTGCTTGCCCTAACGCTCGTCCAATGTAAAAAAGACGACGATATCGGACCTGCGAAACCTCGTGATTACAACACGCAATACGCTGCAGATTTGACCGATATAGAAACCTTTTTGAAGACTCATAGCTATGAGGTTGTCAACAATCCGGGGCAACACGACGATCAGG
>JBCNQO010000346.1:0-3388 GCA_039592825.1 Flavobacterium sp. | reverse complement strand
CAGATTCCTCGCAAAACTCAACAAGTGGCTTTTGCCAAGCCTTACCAAGCGAAACGTCGATTTGGCCCAGGCGAGCAATTTCCAAAAAGCGTTAATCGCGTGGCGGTATTACGTGACTGTCAGGTCGTTGTAAAAAAGTTGTGTTTTTTCTTCAAAAAAGTCTTGCAAATACAGAATTCAGTACTATATTTGCACCCGCAATCAGCAAGCAATTTTGCTCGTCTGAAAGCAAAAAGGCCTCGTGGCGCAACTGAATAGCGCATCTGATTACGGCTCAGAAGGTTACTGGTTTGAATCCAGTCGAGGTCACAACAGTATTATAAGCAACGGCGAATAGTTTACCCATCACAAGGTAAATTGTTCGCCTTGTGCGTTTTACACCTTTTCGTAAACTTTTGTGACTTATGCGATCATTGTCAAATTTTCCAATCTACTCCCCAATGAACTCCCCAATGAATTTTACTGTGGAGTTGACCAAGAAAGTAATCCTGAAAAAGGATTTCGTTCGTAAAGACGGTACTTGCGCGCTCTACGTTCAAGTTTTCCTGAATAAAGAAAAAAAGCTTTTCCCATTGGCGCTTTCCGTGAAACCATCTGACTTTGACGAAGTCAATCGTTGTGTAAAAAAGACGCATCCATTCGCGAAAGACTACAATCTGTTGATTGACCAAAAGCTGGCGCAAATCCACACCATCGAGGTCAACCATCGTTTAAGCAGGTTTCCATTAACAATCGAAAGTCTGATTCAAGAAGTAGAAAATCCGCTTTCCCGCATCGATTTCCTTTACTTCTGGGAAAATGAGCTGAAAAAACAAAAAGATCAAATCAAGCCAGGCACCTACCGCCAACAGAACTCGGCGTTAAATAAATTGCGCGAATTCAAATCCGTGATATACTTCTACGAAATCAACGAAGAGTTCGTTAAAACGATGACAGGTTTTTTCAAAAACAAAAAAGGCAATTCCGCCAACACCGTTTCGAGCCTGTTGAAAAACTTTAAGAAATACCTTCACATCGCAAACAAGCGCGGAATCGTTACGCCCATTATGCATGATGAAGTCAAACGGCAGATGTTTACAAAGCGCTGCACTTTCCTTACTACGCAAGAGATACAGAAGCTTTATAAATATTGGCAACAGCCCTTCATCAACGCGACTTACAAAGCAATTCTTTCACGATTCCTTTTTGCATGCTTTTCATCTGTCCGTTTGGGCGATATCTTGAGAATGACCCAAGACAACATCATTGGAGACACGTTGATTTTCTCTGCTGAAAAAACCACAAAATTGCATCGCATTCCAATTTCCAGAACAGCTCGCGTTTTTCTCGACAAAGAATTTGTGTTTCCGGGTAAATTTTCTCCAGAGTATATCAACCGAGAACTAAAACACATCGCAAAAGCGGTCGGAATCCAAAAGACACTGACCTTTCACGTCTCGAGACACACTTTTGCTACCCAGTTCCTATTATGTGGCGGTAACGTCGTCAATCTCCAAAAGATTCTTGGCCACTCGAAAATCGAAGAAACAATGATTTACGTTCATGTCGTTGAAGAAATAGTTGACCGCCAAATTCACAACATGGACGAAATTTTAGGTGTTGATACTTTCGCAGGTTAGTTTAACCATATAATTTCTTTGGTCGGTCTCAGTGTACTCCAACGCGGGAATCAAATAAGCCTGATTATCGAAGTATAATTTCCGGGCTTTCCTTATCATTCCAAGCTCGGTTTCGGTGAACGGCCCCGAAACTTCTATGCGCGAAGAAAAGACGCGAATTCGCAGCGTTTTCAGCCAGAAAGTTTCATGGATTCCGCCCGCTCCCCCGATCACCAACTTCTTGCCCTGATAATTCGACGCGATGTTTGGTTTATTGATGGTGTTGTACAGCATAATGCCGATCCCTTCTTTCGAATCTTCTGCATCAGAAAGCTCGGCGGTAAGTCCGGAATGTGGGACGCTCTTGAATCCATTCTCCAAAACTTCCACAAAATCGCCCGCCTGTGAATCGTAAGGAATGATACCAGATCTCGAAATATGTAGACCAGGATCTTTGTCGTTCGCAAATTTTAAAACGAAAGCTTCGTACGGAACTTGCTCATACGACTCAAAAAACAAAGATTTCAGCAACTTTACTTTGTCCTCAATCGGAACGAAATCTTCGACGTAATCGAAATTCATCCTTTTCCGCAAATCATCGATCGTAATGTCGAGATTGAAAGTGTTCTTGAGCTGGTTGACATATTCGGCCACCGACCAATCAGGAACATATCGGCTAAAATCAATAGTAGGATGTGGCAAATAGCCGTTGTTGTAGCCGCCAATTTCCATTCGCAACGCAAAATCGACAGGCATCGCAGCCGGCATCTTGAACCGGTAGTAGTAAATGTAGATATGGATTCCGACTTCATCAGCATCGATGTTGATTTCGAGCGATCCTTCATAGGTTTCGGTCGTCGGCTCGTAATGCTCATAACCCAATGTCAACGGATAAACCGGTGTCGGAGAATAGCTTTTTTGCCCTGCAAGAAAACTGTGGGCCACTACACCTGTATTGCAAGGCGGTTCGGTGGCGCGAAAAACGAATCTGTGCGGGCCGGATCTTTCTGTTGTGTAAACGTAAGTTTTCCAATGGTTACTCCCAGAATCCGTTCCGTAGTCACCATGCACCCACGGAACCGCGTCCAAGTCAATTATCGCTTCCGGTTGGCGAACCTTATACATATTGTCGTTCGGGCTCCACATCAAAATGCGTTTGATCATTTCGTCGTTTACGAATGTTCCTGTCATCGTGAATCCTTTCGACTGCAGCGCATAAAAAAGAGGTGAAAGCAAAAACACCTGTGGCGCGACGACATTAAGGTTATTGAACTTTCTGCCGGTGTTCGTTTCCACGTAAGGATTCATCGTCAAACCCGTACCATCATAAGAATTAATCTTGTCCAGAAATTCAAACCAATCGTCTTCGGCTCTGAGGAACTGCCCAAATTTCTCTTTCCAGTTCATCGTCGGAAACTGCCATTTAACTGCCGGAAAAATATGCGGGGTTATTCCGTTTGGATAAAGATGCCAAGCATTTGTACCTGGAATAATGTCGCCGGCCTCATTCGCCCATGGTTCCGGCGTCGGATCGTTGATAATTGAAACGATCGGCATAAACGTTCCGATTCTCTTTGGCATGATCGAAATGAGTTCTGTCGCATATTTCAGGTTACATTTCCGGAAGCCTTTGATGTAGGACAGAATCTGCAATTCGCCGTAGTACTTCTCGCCCAACTCAATAACGGTAACCGGAACCACACGCTTTTTCCCGACCGAGGTAATGTCACGACTCCCGAGTGCGTTTAAAGTCTTCTCGTTGTCAATGACCAAAAACGGAAAAATTGAGT
>JBCNQO010000345.1:0-3395 GCA_039592825.1 Flavobacterium sp. | reverse complement strand
GACCTTAACGGAAAAGTCGTACTTCCGGCCTGGTGTGACAGCCATACGCATATAGTTTACGCCGGAAACCGCGTTCAGGAATTCGTAGACCGCATCAACGGACTCACTTATGAGGAAATTGCCAATCGCGGCGGCGGCATCCTGAATTCGGCCCAAAGGCTAAACGAAACTTCGGAAGATGAAATTTACGAGCAGTCGAGAAAACGGCTGGAAGAAGTCATGAAACAGGGTTCGGGCGCTGTCGAGATCAAGTCGGGTTACGGATTGACCGTTGAAGGCGAACTAAAGATGTTGCGCGTGATCCGTCGTTTAAAAGAAAATTATCCCGTGGCCATTGTTCCGACTTTTCTTGGCGCACACGCTTTCCCGAAGGAGTACAAGGAAAATCCCGACGCTTACATCGACCTTATCGCAAACGAGATGTTGCCCGAAATAGCAAAACACAACTTAGCAAACTATATCGACGCTTTCTGCGAGAAAGGCTATTTCTCGGTAACGCAGACCGAAAGGATCATGAAAGCTGGTTTAGAACATGGTTTGGGATCGAAAATTCACGTGAACCAATTCAACGCCATTGGTGGCATCGAGGCTTGCGTAAAACACGACGCGCTTTCTGTAGATCACTTGGAAATCGTGACCGACGAAGACATCGAACTGCTCAAGGATACACGGACGATGCCTGTCGCGTTACCACTTTGCTCCTATTTCATCAGCATTCCTTATACGCCGGCGAGACAAATGCTCAATGCCGGATTGCCACTCGCTTTGGCATCGGACTTCAATCCCGGAACGACGCCTTCGGGAAACATGAATCTGGTCGTGGCCACGGCTTGCATCAAAATGAAAATGACGCCAGAAGAAGCGATCAATGCCGCGACGATAAACGGTGCTTATGCCATGGGATTGGAAGACACTCACGGCAGCATCGCCATCGGAAAAAAAGCCAACCTCATCATCACCAAACCGATAACCTCGTTTTACGAACTGCCTTACAATTTTGGGTCAAACCTCATCGAATCGGTCGTCGTAAACGGAAAACAGATTCAGTGATCGTAAAGTCATCGCATAAAAGAAGCCCGAACGAATCGGGCTTTCTTGTTTCATAAGGTCTTCGGTTATCTCAAGTTGAAGGTTGTTTTCGATACCAATTCTCCTTTGTCGAAGATATTTACGAAATACGCGCCTTTCTCGAAATCTTTGCCTTTTCCGTCGAGGGATTCGCAAACGTCAACCGATTGGTTCGCATAAGCTACGGTTGTCGTAAAGCTGTAAGTCAAAGTATCGGGGCCGAAAGTTTCTGTGAGCTTGTCGCCCAAAACATTGTTTTTCGAGTCGATGATCTGAACGTAATATGTCTTTTCTCCTGACTTGGCGATTGAGTTGGCTGCAATCGAGAAGCACACTTTCAATTTGTCGGCGCGGCTTGCTTTGTCTGTTTCGATCTGTTTGCCCGAACGTCTTTCCTTGATGCCTTGCGTGCGAAGGTTCATCACGATAAGCTTCGATCCTTTTTCGACAGTTTTGGCCAGGTTCTCATTCTGGACAACCAAAGTGTCATTGAAACGCTTTTGTTCGCCATAAGCTTTCTGGACGCTGTCACGCTGTACGACAAGACCTGCGTTCTCTTTCTTGAGTACCTCAACCTCGGCCATGACTTTTTTCATACGACCTTCAAGGCTGCGGTATTGATCACGGATTTTTGACAAGGCCGTAACGTCGTTTTTGGCTTTCTCAAGATCGGACATCAATTTCACTACTTTTTCTCTTTCGGCGATAAGCTCGTCAGACATTGAAGTGTTTTCGGCAATCGCGGTGTCGTAAGTGGCTTTGAGCGCCTGAAGGTCTTTCATGACGTCGTCTTTTTCCTTCACCAAAACGGTTTGGGTAGACTTGGCGTCGCTGCTCATTTTGTACATATACGCCAAACTTCCGGCAAGCAAAAGCGCCAGTATCACTACGATAGCCTTCAATTTGGAGTTGTTGTTCTGGTTTTCCATACTATTAGGTTTAAGTTGGTTGAAATGTTAAATTTTAACAAATTTAAATTATTAAAGTCGGTGGGCAACCTTATTAACGAAAGTTTATATAAACATCGTATTTTTGGCGGAAATTGCTTTTTGATGGAAAAATTGGTTCCGTTGCGCGCCTCAGATCTGGCCAAACTGACAAGACACAGAAGTGGCGAAGTGCGCTTTGGTGAAAAGATGCTGACCGTTCCCAAAACGGTCGATCCTTTGGTTTTTATGGCAAGCTGTGAGGCGCGTTTCGTGCTTTTCGGAATTCCCGAAGACATCGGAATCCGCGCGAATTCGGGTCGTCCTGGCGCGGCTTCGGCCTGGCAGAACGCTCTGGAAAGCATCGCCAATTTACAGCACAACCGCTTTTGCAAAGGAAGCGACATTCTGGCTTTGGGACATTTGGATGTATCGGCCGAGATGCGTCAGGCGGAAACATTCAATTTTTCCGAAACCCATGACAGATTGGCCATCAGTAAACTCGTCCAAAGCATCGACAAAGAAGTTTCCCACATCATCTTTTCGATAGTCAAAGCCGGAAAAATCCCGATAATCGTGGGCGGCGGACAGAACAACGCATACGGAAACATCAAAGGAACGGCGCTGGCCAAAGGAAAACCCGTGAACGCGATCAATTTCGATTCCCAGTCCGACTTCAGGATTTTAGAAGGCAGACACAATGGCAATGCTTTCCATTACGCTTTTGAGGAAGGTTTTCTCAAGAAGTATTTCATTTTTGGACTTCACGAGAATTACGTCTCGAAAAATGTGCTGTCGAACATCAAGAAGCTCGACGGACGCGTGCAGTTCACGACTTATGACGAGATCGCGATTCGTGGCGAGAAGGATTTCGATTCGGAAATGCACAGCGCTTCGCGCTTTATCGCCTCTGACTGTTACGGCATAGAAATCGACCTCGACGCGATTCCCGATGTGGCGAGCTCCACAATGACTTACAGCGGATTTTCGGTGGCGAAAGCCAGAAGGTTCGTACATTTTTTCGCCGGACACCGCAATGCAGCTTATCTGCATATTTGCGAAGGCGCGCCCGATTTGGGAGATGAGAAGAACAAACACCTTATCGGCAAGCTTATCGGGTATCTTTTGACCGATTTCGTTAAGGCCAAGAATGGAATTGAGCTTTAAAGCTCCAAATTCCAATTTTAGGCCGGATTGCTTCCTTTTTTTAATTGAAATCCAGACATTATTATTGGCCACGAATGCTTTATATCTTGAAAAACAAGATTGTATCCGCGGAAGCGAGAGAAACTCAGGAACTCCGGCACTTAGCACTCCGGCACTCAAAAAAAAAGCCCCGTATTTCTACGAGGCCTTCTATCATAAAACGCTAAGAATTACTTCTTCTCGTTTTTCTCCATT
>JBCNQO010000344.1:0-3409 GCA_039592825.1 Flavobacterium sp. | reverse complement strand
AGAAGATGTTATCGGAACGGCAAAACGCTATCCGATGATGGCCGAAAAACAGGTCGTGATCGTCAAGGAAGCCCAGGAACTCATCAAGACTATCGACAAATTCGAGAGTTATTCCGAGAATCCTACGCCAACGACCGTTTTGGTCATGTGCTACAAATACAAGACGCTCGACAAACGAAAGGCGGTTTACAAAAGTCTCAAGAAGAACGCCGTTCTGTTCGAAAGCAACAAACTGCGCGACTATCAAGTGCCGTCGTGGATCGAACGCGTTTTGAAAGGAAAAGGTTTCGGAATCGAGCCCAAAGCGTCGGCCATGCTGTCGGAATTTCTTGGGACAGATCTGGCCAAGATTTCGAACGAACTCGACAAACTCGCCATCATTCTTCCGAAAGGCACGACCATAAACACCAAACACATAGAAGACAATATCGGATTCTCGAAAGACTTCAACGTGTTCGAGCTGCGAAAGGCAATGGGCGAGGGCAATCGCGTCAAGGCGTTCCAGATCGCCAAATATTTCGCCGACAACCCGAAAGACAACCCAATGGTGGTGACCACGAGTCTTGTGTTCCAGTTTTTCTCCCAACTGTTGCAGTATCATGGGCTAAAGGACAAGAAAACGGCGGCTTCGGCCCTGAAAATAAATCCTTATTTCGTGAAAGATTTCGAGGCAGCCGCGAGAAATTACCCGATGCGAAAGGTGAGTGGCATCGTGAACGTGCTGCGCGACATAGACGTGAAAAGCAAAGGTGTGGGCGCAAGTTTGGGCCCGGATGATCTTTTGAAAGAAATGCTGACCAAGATTTTCGACTGATTTTTTACCTCGCGATTTGCCTTCTTGCTTAACTGCAAATTTTGGATTCACTTGGAAAATTCGCGATTCGCGGCTAACTCATTTTGCAAAGCGGTAAACGCACTTACTTGCGAACCGTAAAAAATCCGCCGGCAATTGCTAAAACAGCTCCCAAAATACAAGTGAACATTCCCGTTGAATCTTCTTTCCCAAAGAAGTCCTTGATCTTGGATTCGGTGGAATCCATGTGTGTTACTCCGTAAACGATAAGCGCGATGCCCGCCAAAAGCAGGATTATTCCAATGATTTTTCCAGATTTCATGATAGTCGGTTTTGAGTTATCCCAAAATTGGCGATTCCCATCGGTAGTTATTTTACAAGAATTGAGTCGACAATTGTAAGATTTCCCGTCTTCGCGGATGCTACCTTTACCCACATGAAACGCTATGCCAACATCAGCCGACATTCGGGAGTCGTCGCTTACGAGAACGGACCCGATTTCATCAAGCTCGTCTTTCGCGACAGATCGGAAGTTTATACTTACAGCAATCGTTCGGCCGGAAAGATGAACGTAGACCAGATGAAAAGGCTGGCCGAATCGGGCGAAGGACTTGCCACTTTCGTAACAAGGAACGTGCGCGACAAATTCGAGCGTTGACAACGAAAAAGATGTACATTTAATCCTGAAAAACACCTAACCAAATTGCAGTCTTCCCACACAGACTATCTTTCCATATTCGCGTCATTGCCGGGCGTGAGCGGTCTGGTATTGCCAAATGAACCTCATTTCACTTTGGTTGCCGCGACTCCCGAATATGCCGAATTTGCGGGAATTCCTTTGGAGCAATTCATAGGTACGGACTTGCTGTCGAACTTTCCCGACAGTCCCGAAGCGCCAAACGGATCGGCTGCCGTAAGAGCGTCGCTGGTCGAATGTCTGCAAACCAAAGATAAAGTCGAGCTTCCGCTGCAGCGCTATGACATCGTGCTCGAAGACGGACAATTCCACGAGATGTACTGGCAAATCGTGAACCGTCCGGTTCTGGACGAATCTGGAAAAGTGATTTATATCGTGCATTCGGCCGTGAACAAGACCGATGCGATCCTGGCCGCGAGAAATGCCCAGACCATAAAGTCGATCGAGCCGGCGTACAATCTGTTCAAACAAAGCGACATGGCCATCCATATTTTTATGGGACAGGATATGGTCGTGAATTTCGCCAACAACCGAACGCTCGAATTCTGGGACAAGGACGAATCGGTCATAGGAAAACCTTTGCTCGATATTTTTCCGGAATTGGCGAATCAGGATTTTCCATCCATCATAAAGAAAGTCAGGGAAACCGGAGAAAGTTATGTCGCTTATGACAAACCCGCTGTCCTTCACATGAAAGGCGTCCCGACAACCGTTTACGTGAACCTGATCCTGCAACCTTTTTTCGAGAATACGTCAGAATTGGCTTCTGGCGTGGTCGCGATGGTGACCGATGTAACCGAGATCCACACCAACAAACGCGTGCTGGCAGAACAGGAAAAAACGATCGAACTCGCCGTGGAAATTGGCGATCTGGGAACGTTCAACATCAACCCCAATACGAACGAGATCAACTATTCGCCTCAAGTCATGGAATGGTTTGGCGTAGAGAGATCGAATCTTCCGTTAACCGAATTACTCAAGAAAGTGCATCCGGACGATGTTTCGAAAGTAAGCGAGACCTTGAGACTTTTCGGAAAAGGCAACACCGCCAAGCACGACATCACTTTCCGCGTGCCCGATCTTAAAAACGGCGATTACTTGTTTTTGCGCTCCATCGGGCAAATCCAGATCGAGGAAGGAAAACCTATCGCACTTTCAGGCATCATACAGGACATCACGAATATCATACGCTCCAGATTCGAGATCGAACAGAGTGAGCAACGCCTTAGGAGTTTTATCCATTCGGCACCTTTCCCGATAGGTGTTTACATGGGGCGCGAAATGCGTGTGGAAATCGTGAACAAAGCTTTGACGGATGTTTGGGGAAAAGGCCCGGACGTAGTAGGGAAAACCTATTATGAATGCCTTCCGGAGTTGGCCGATACGGGCGTTTACGAGATTCTCGATTCGGTTTACATGACCGGAAAATCGTACAACGCCTACAATCAGCTCATAAAATTGGTTATAGATGGTATACTCACAACTTTCTACTTCAACTATAGATTTACGCCTTTGTTCGATGACGATGGAAACGTTTATGGTGTTCTGAACACGTCTGCCGACGTGACCGATCTGAACATCACCAAAAAGGAAACCGAGGAAAGTGAATACCGATACAGGACTTTGATCGAGGAATCTTCGGTTGCGACGGCTTTGTATCTGGGACGCAACATCAAGATCCAATATGCCAACGATCTCATGCTGGGATTCTGGGGCAAGGACAAGACCGTGATCGGAATGGATTTCGAGGACGCGATTCCCGAGCTCGAAGGTCAGCCTTTCATCGACTTTTTGAGAAACGTTTTCGATACCGGGAATACCTATAACGGCTTTCAGGAACTCGCCAGACTGGACATCGGAAACGGGCTGGAAGACTTCTATTTCAACTTTATATACAAGCCTTTAAGAGATTCACAAGG
>JBCNQO010000343.1:0-3414 GCA_039592825.1 Flavobacterium sp. | reverse complement strand
GCTGTTTCCACTGCTTCGAGGAAACGCCGCCGAACTCGCCAAATAAAGGGTTTGAAGTTGTACTCACGGTAAATTCTTGAGTCGCAAATATAGGCAATTGCGGTCAAGCCGAAAGAAAGGCGCCATTGGTATTTCGGAATCTTACGGGCGAAAGGCCTTTCTTTTTGAGGAAAACGCGGTTGAAATACGTGAGACTTTCAAAGCCCGCATCTGACGCGATCTCGCGCACGGTCAAATCGGTGTCGTTTAGCAACAGGCAAGCGTTGGCGATCCTGATCTCATTCACGTAATCGGAAAAACTCGTGTTCATGTTGCGCAGGAAAAACTTACAGAACGCGCTTTTCGACAGCGAAACCAGACTCGCGGCTTCCTCGAGCGCGATTTTTTCGGACGCATTCTCGTAAACGTAACGGCAAACTTTGTTGATACGGCTGGCGTTTTCGGGATTTCGGCTACCTGAATATACAGTTGAAGAAAGTGCGACGCTTCCTACCTCGCTCAATTTCTCGAGAATGAGCAATAAGGACGTGATCTTTTCGAGGCCTTTTTTGTCTGGCAATTCCAAAATGCCCCGGGTGATTTCGGGTGTCGGATTCGGGAAAAAACTGCCTCTTCCCGATTGTTCGAGCAAAGTCAATATGTGACGACATTCATACAAGTTTGCAAACCTTCGGATGAAATCGGACGAAAATTGTATGACGACAGCCGAAGATTTTTTGCCCGCGCGGACCTCGTTCGACCAAGTATGAGGCAATTCCGGACCGATCAAAACCAGGTCGCCCGGCACGAAACTTTCATGGCTGTCGCCGATGATTCGCTTGCCCGAACTTTCTGTGATAAGCGTGAGTTCGTACTCGGGATGATAGTGCCATTTGAACTCGAAATTGGGCAACTCGAACGCATAGGCCACGAACGCATCTTTGCCTTTTATGGGTTCAACATTCTCGAAAGCGGCTTTCATATCGGGTGGAATTTTGCAGTTCGTCGATTTTCAAATGTAGTCAATATAGTGTCAGCTTTTGGCTTTTTGGTGTCGGAATCTGTAGTTGGTTTCCGATAGCTTTATCGAATCAAAAAAACGACAATGGATTGCGACCTCGGTTTACTCGACAAGCCGTATGAACTCACAAAAGAGCAAATCGACTTTTACGACCAAAACCGTTTCATCAAACTAAAACACGTTCTTGACCAACCGACTCTGGCTTATTTCAACAAGGTAATTTCAGACTGCGTGAGCCGTTTGAACACGCCACAAATCCCACTTGACGAGCGAGACACTTATGGCAAAGCTTTTCTTCAGTTATTTAATCTATGGCTTGAAGACAACCTTATTAAACCATTGGTTTTCAGCAAACGTATCGCTGGAATAGTTTCCGGTCTTTTAAAAGTTCGCAAAGTGAGAATATACCACGATCAGGCACTTTTCAAGGAAGCGAATGGCGGAATAACGCCTTGGCACGCAGACCAATACTATTGGCCGCTATCGTCAGACAAAACCGTTACGGCCTGGATTCCGCTTCAGGCGACGCCACTCGAAATGGGACCGCTCGAATTCAGCGCCGGAAGCCACATTCTGGTAGACGGTCGCGAGCTTGGAATTGGAGACAAATCCGAAAGGGAAATCTCGAAAAAATTGCGCGTAACCGATTTCGAGCACGTGATCGAGCCTTTCGATGCTGGCGAAATCTCCTTCCACTCCGGCTGGATTTTTCACCGCGCGGGCGCCAACAAAACGAGCGAGACCCGAAAAGTCATGACCATCATTTACATGGATGCCGACATGATATTGAAAAGGCCAGAAAACCAGAGTCAGGAACAGGATTGGAAAAAATGGTGTCCCGGAGCCGAAATCGGCAAACCGATAGACACGCCACTAAACCCGGTTTTATTTCCCTGAACTGCATTGTACGTTGGGGTCGTAAAAAGACAGCCGATCGTTTTTTTGAAAGTCGTTTCGCGACGATTTTTCTGGGGCCTAAAGCGATCGCTTCGCCGGGTTTTTGAATTGAATACAAACCAACTAAATACCACTAGTCTATCCGTCGGGACTGCGTCTTTGAGCGTGGCCAGTTCCGGCGGATTTTTTTATATTGGTGCAGGGTTTGGGGTACAAGGTTCAGGGTTCGGGGTGCAAGGTCTTGATCTATAAATGCTGTCAAAATATATTTTATGCGAAGGCTGTTTCTTCTTTTTTCTCTACTTTTTTTCGTTTCGGCCAGTGCTCAGGACGAAGTTTTCTACCACGTTTTCCAACGCAGTTTTTTCGATTCCGATGGCGATGGTCACGGCGACCTAAAAGGCATAAACGACAAGCTTGGCTATTTGCAGGAATTGGGCGTTAACACGATCTTGCTTACGCCTTTGTACCAGTCCGATTTCTATCACAACTATTTTGCTTCGGACTTTGAGAAAATCGACCCCGAATACGGCAAAATGGACGATTACATCGCCTTGGTGAAAGCAGTGCACAAACGCGGCATGAAGATCTATCAGGACGTGGAAATGCAATATGTCGCGGGCACGCACATCTGGTTCAAGGATGGTTTCCGTAAGCCCAAATCGAAATATTCCGATTATCTCGTCTATGAGGACAAAGCCAACCAAAAGCCTTGGTATTTCTGGGGAATCGAATATTTCGACACTTACGACAAGCGAAAGGAACAGATCATCACGGTGAATATGGCCAACGAAAAGGTCAAGACTTACACCCAAAAAGTGCTGGAATTCTGGATGGATCCCAACAAGGACGGAAAGTTCGACGACGGCGTGGACGGTTTCCGACTCGATCACATGATGGACGATCTGGACAACGCCAAAAGGCTGACGAACCTTTTTGACACTTTCTGGACGCCTTTGTTTGCGAAGCTTCGGGCAAAAAATCCGAAGTTGAAATTATTGGCCGAGCAAGCCAAATGGGCATCTTTCGGACACGATTATTTCGAGAAAGGCCACGTCGACTACGTTTTTGGCTTCCGACTCAAGTTTGCGATTACCAAATTCGACAAAACCGAGATCGAGAAAGCCGCCGACAGCACGTTTTTATACAATCCGACAGGAAAAAACCAGATCGTTTTTATAGAGAATCACGACACCAAAAGATTCGCGTCCGAAACCGGAATGACGCCCGAAAAATCAAAAGCCGCCGTCGCGATCCAATTGTTGATTGGCGGAATTCCGTCGCTTTACTACGGACAGGAAATCGGGATGAAAGGCGAGCAACGCGAGTTGGGAAGTTCAGACGGAAACGACATTGGCATTCGCGAAGCCTTCGATTGGTACAAAGACGAGTCTGGAAAAAGCAAGGCGAATTGGTACAAAAACACCGGCCCGTGGTGGGAAAACCGCTTTAACCGATCGAACGACGGAATCTCGCTCGAGGAACAAAAGCCAGACGAGAATTCGCTTTGGAACTTC
>JBCNQO010000342.1:0-3417 GCA_039592825.1 Flavobacterium sp. | reverse complement strand
GAGAGACGAAAACGGTCTGGCGATCATGAAATTACTCAAGGAACGCTCGCTGAACCAGGCCATGACCGATTTCTACCGAGAGAAAAACCTCGACATGCTAGACTCGCTCTACATTTTGATGACGCCGCCGTCCTATCACAAAGCCTTGATCACAGACCGAAATCTGGTGATGCTCAAAAGCATTGACTCAATCGCCAAAAAAGGCAGTCTTTTCGCGGCTGTCGGCGCGGCGCACTTGCCCGGAAAGAAAGGTTTGGTGGAACTTTTGCGCGAGAAAGGCTACACCGTAAAACCCGTTTTGGACGCTTATACCGAAAAAGGCCAAACGAGCAAACGCACGATCGACGGCTATTTCACGCGTCCGGACTTCGTGAACGTGAAAACAGACGACGCAATGGTGTCGCTTCCGATGATTTCGGGCACGATTTATAACCGCGACGACATAGGAACGCCAGATCTTGCCAACGGCGGAATCATCAACCTCAAAAGGCTTCCGACTCGCAACTTCCTCAGGAAAGACGGCATTTTTAGCCCGAATGCACTCGACAGTCTGTTTTACGAAAACATTCCGGGAAATATCCTTTCGAAGAAATTTTACACCGAAGAGAATTACTCGGTCTACGACATTTCCAACAAAACCAAGATCGGAAATGCCCAACATTACCGCTATTACGTAACGCCACTCGAGGTGATTTGCGTAAGCATGGGCGGAAACGGCAATTACGTACGTCAGTTCGAAAACGAGATCTATCCGAACATCAAACTCAAGAAAAACACGAACAATTGGGAAACCGTGACGCCAGAAAAAGGCGGCTTTTCAGTGAATGTTCCGGCTTATTATACGATGTACGGAAACCGTCGTTCGGCAAGCCCGAAAAACATTGAGATCAATGCTTACGATGCCAATGAAAAGGCGTACTATTTCGTGTACGAAGAAACGGTTCCAGACAACGAAACACTGGAATCGACCGCTTTCGAACTCAAAAGGATTCAGGACGAATTTTACCGCGAACTCGACATTTCGGCCGGCTACGCGGGCGTCGCACTCGACAATTCCTACGAATCGGCTGCCGATTTTGCAGGAAAATTGCTGCGTTTGAAAACGATCGTAAATGGTCAGAAATATTACCTTATCGGAAGTCTGAACGCCTCGAACGAAAGTGCCAAAAAGTTCTTTTCGTCATTCGCATTTGCGCCTTTCAAGGAAAGTTCCGACGTAAAGACTTTCGAAGATCCGATGGCTTTGTTCACGATCGATCTTCCTGCAAAAGAGAACGAACAATTGTTTTGGAAACTGCCAAATTCGGGCTTTGACGCGGGTTCCGACAAGAAAAACCTGTTCAAGACCTACGACAAACAATACACGTTTTCGGCTCCATCGGGCAAGACCGTCGACCTTTTCGCCTGGGTTTACCACCGATACGAATACGTCGAAAGCCGCGACACTTTGCTCTCGAACATCAAGCGCAACGTTCTCGACAATTACAACGGTTTGGTTGCCGACGAAGATTTTCCTGATGACGAAATGCCCGTTGAAGAAGTCGCGCCAGTCGTTGAAACTTTTCAGAATACGACCCAAGGTTTACCTGAATCGAACTGGAACAAAGTCCTGAAACCGGGCGAAGATAGAGAGAGACGCAAGCGAAAAGCCGAACTCGTAGACGTAAAGGAAAGTTTCGATTCCGAAAAGCAATTGATCAGATTCGACGTTACGGCCCAAAGGCCGGATTGCGTGCAAGCCGCGAGATACGTGGTTTTCCTGCGCGACGGCTTTATTTGGTACATGCGTTCGATCGTTCCGAAAGGCCAGAAAGATCCGGAATTCATCGACCAACTCATAAAAGGTTTTACGCCCAAAATCTACAAGCCCGAATTCTCGATGTTCGACAAAAAGACGGCTTTGTTCATCGAGGACGCCAAAAGCGAGAACGACAGCATCCGATATTCGGCTTTTGAATCGGTCGACATGTTGCCTTTGGACAAAACCGATTTGCCGATGCTCAAGGATTTCCTCACGTCTTTCGAATTCCGACCTTCCGAAACCACCGCCGTTTCCAGTCTTTTGGAAAAAATCGGACGCATTGAAGATCCGCAGGTCGTGCCCTTTCTGGAAAGTTGCTACAAAAAAGAAGGCGTCACCGGAATCTTGCAATTGGCAATAATCCGCGCTTTGGCCAAACAGGAATCGAAGTTGGCTTACGAGAAAATCGCGGCTTTGCTCGAATACGATTTGCCGCTTTCGAACAATGAGTCAGACATTTACTCGCTTTTCACCTTGTTTGAAGAAGACACCGAACACAGCCAGATCTTGTATCCGCAAATCCTTCAGTATTACGGCGTTTCGGAATACCAGGATCCGATCGTGGAATTTACGACCCAATTGATCCGCGAGAAAAAAGTGAATCCGAAGAAACTCAAATCGTACAAAAAACTGCTGTTCACAGACGCCCGACTCGATGCCAAGCGCACCAAGGTTTGGAAAGACAAACAGAATTCAGACGAAGACGAATATTCGTACGAGTCGCCAACCAAAAGTCTCAAGAACTACGCGACACTTTTGTACGGATTTAAGTCTGACAAGGACATTTCACAGTGGTTTTCCAAGATCGAAAAAATGGATTTGCCGGGCTTCAACATGGAATTGTTCCGATTGGATTTGGTCCACAACAAAAAACCGGAACCGGCTTTGGTGAACCAACTTCTGGTGAATCGCGAGACGAAATTCGCCACGTATAGTGCGTTGTTAGACCAAAAATCGTGGGTTCCGAATTGGAGCGAGGACGAGATCGCGGCATCGGTCGCCATTTATTTCGGCCAGGACGACAAAGCCAAAACCGAACTCTTGACCACGAAAAAAGTGGCGATCCAGGACAAAAACGCGTCTTTGTTCTTTTTCAAGAAGACGACCGACGGCCAGACAAATTCGTTTTCGCGACCGACGTCGAAACTTGTTACTGTCGCTTTTCTGACGAATTCCGACGGAAAAATCGATCCAAAAACCTGGAAACTTGTCAACACGAGCAATATTACAGACGAATCTGAAATCGCCAAAATGTATGACATCATCGTAGACAGATTGCAGAACGACGGCCACAAACGCGCCACTTTTGGCAAACAGAATTCCAGAACAAACCTTTTTAACCTCGACCTCGAGGACGATTATTGATGGAAAAAATACGCTGCGGCTGGTGCGGAAACGATCCGCTTTATGTGAAATACCACGATGAGGAATGGGGCGTTCCCGTAAAAGACGACCACCAATTGTTTGAATTCCTTATTCTCGAGACATTTCAGGCGGGCTTGAGTTGGATCACGGTTTTGCGAAAACGCGAGAATTTCCGCGACGCTTTCGACAATTTCGAGTACAAGAAAGTGGCCAAATACGACGAAGACAAGATTGCCGATTTGATGAACGAC
>JBCNQO010000341.1:0-3419 GCA_039592825.1 Flavobacterium sp. | reverse complement strand
GCTCAGGTTCAAGATGTGGATTTCCTTTCCCAAAGCCGTTGCTATCGCTTTCGCGGATGCCGTTTTTCCGCAGCCCGAACTTCCGTGCAACAAGACTTTGCTCGCACACGGAAGCCCGAGTTTTATCAATTCCTGAGCATACTTTCGCTCTTTGATGAGTTGGTTCAGCTGGGTTTTGTTTTCGGCGCTTAAGATCAGATCGTTCAGAAAAACCTTGTTGCGTTCGCGGATCATCAAATCGTGTACGGAGTTCATCTTTGGTGAATTTGGTGCGAATTTACGATTTGGCTCCGGCAACGCAATCAGATCGTTATCGATTGTCCTATTTCGGGCATAAACAATGTCAATCCCGCTTGCCCGAATTGGTTTTTGGCCTGTTCTTTTCCGATTTTGATGAAGCCGAAAGTGTCGTAATGCACGCCCAAAACTTTCTTGACTTCGACGAATTTCGCGGCTTCGATCGCTTCTTCGACGCCCATCGTAAGTCCGTCGCCTATCGGGAAAACCGCAAAATCGACAGTGAAGAATTTCGGGATCAAAGTCATGTCGTAAGTCAAGGCCGTGTCGCCGCTGTAGTAGAATGTCCCGTTAGTCGATTCGATCACGAAACCGCTGGCAATTCCGCCGTAACTTCCGTCTGGCAAACTCGCCGAATGTTGTGCCGTGACCGCTTTTACGGTTCCGAAATCGAAAGTGAATTTTCCGCCGGGATTTATCGGATGCACATTCTGCAAACCCTGACGCGTGAACCATTGGTACAATTCCCAACAGGCCAAAACTTTCGCACCGGTTCTTTTGGCGATGCGTTCCACATCGGTTATATGATCGAAGTGAGCGTGAGAAACCAGGATGTAATCGGCTTCGATTTTGTCTACGTCTATGTGTGATGCGAGTTCGTTCGGCGTGATAAAAGGATCGAACAACAGCTTTTTGCCGCCTGCCTCAACCAGAAAACAGGAATGGCCGTAATACGTGATTTTCATGATTTTTTTGATTTTGTCAGATGTTTTGGCGGTCAATCCAGTCCAAAATGTAATCCGCTTGACGGCGCCAACCCGGAAGGCTCACCACGTAATGGTTCGTGTCGGGAAATTCCCTGTAGTCGGTGACCGATCCGTTCTTTTTGTACTTGCTGAAGTTCGAGAAATTGAGCGAAGCGGGAATGATGTGGTCGTTCGTGCCCGAAAGGATCAGCAATGGCGCGTGTTTCTTCTTGAAGTCGATTCTGGCGATTCCCGTCAAGGTGTCGCGCAACACGGTTTTCGATTCCGGGATCACGTTTTCGTCATACGAGATCAGTTGTTCGTCCAGAGACAATCCGTTGGTGAATGCATATTGCCATTCCGGCAAGCTCATCAAATGCGTCTTTCTGGCCGAAGTGAAAAGTCCCAAAGGCTTCCAGACCGATTTCAAAAAAGACCATTTGAACGAAAGTACGCCTTGAGGCGGCACCGGATGCAGTGCGATTCCAGCTACGGCCAAATCGCGTTGCAGCAACAATTGCGTGGTGAGTCCGCCAACGGAATGCCCAATCAGGATCGGTTTTTCGGGCAATGATTTGATGATGTCGGCGTAGTGTTCGAGTACGTCTGCGTAGCGCATCAGTCCTAAATCGCTGTCTTTTCCTTGTCGCTTTCTCAGTTCTGCGGCCGTTCCATCTTTTAATGGCCAGGGTTTTACGATGCACACATAGCCTTTCGATTCGAAATAGTCTTTCCAAGGAAGCCAGCCGTGATGCGTCACGAAAGCGCCGGTGATGAATACGATGTATTTTGATTTCATGATTTATCTTGTTTTTTTGATGATTATTTCAGGTGTTTTTTGAGTTCGTTCGCGGCCTGTGAAATGTGCGAACGCGTGCCCGGCAAAGTGGAAATCGCGTTGAGCAATCCCCAATCGTGGATCATGCCCTGGTAGCGAACAATCGTTACGTTTACTCCGGCGGCGTCGAGTTTGCGTCCGTATTCTTCGCCTTCGTCGCGCAGAATGTCGTTTTCTGCCGTTTGGATCAAAGTAGGAGGAAGGCCTTTGAGGTCGGCTTCGGTCGCATTCACTAACGAAATGTACTTGCTCTTTCGCTCTTCTGTATTTGGCGCGTATTGGTCAAACATCCATTTCATCAGGTTTGCCGTAAGGAATCGGTCTTTGCCGAACTTGTGGTAAGATTCGCTGTCGAATTTGGTATCGGCAACCGGCCAGAGTAAAATCTGGGAAGTGATTTTCGGGCCATTTTCGTCTTTGGCACGTTGCGTGGTCGCGGCAGCCATGTTTCCGCCGGCGCTGTTTCCTACCATGGCGAGTCTGGTTCCGTCGATATTCAGCTCATCGCCATTGGCCGAAACCCATTTCAGGGCCGCATAAATCTCGTTGAGCGCTTTTGGATATTTGGCTTCGGGCGAACGCGAATAGTCGACATAAACCGCGGCGACTCCAGATTCCACGACAAGGTCGCGGATCAGTCTTTTGTGGGTCGGATAATCGCCCAGAACCCAGCCGCCGCCGTGAATGAACAAAAATGCGGGCAATTTCTTGGTTTCGCCTTTCGGACGCACGACCGTAAGATTCACTTTGAGTCCGTCGGAAGTGATTTCTTTCTGGGTTTCATCGATGCCCGAAACATCTACGTTAACGCCAGATTGCGCGCCTTCGAGAACGCCTCTCGCATCGGCCAACGGAAGTTCTTCGAGCGGTTTTCCATCACCCGAATTGAGGACTTTAAGAAACGCTTTCGTGCCTTTGTCAATGTTCGGATCTGTCGCATAATCGACGATTTCTGTCTTTTCGGATTCGTGGTCAACCGACACGCTAAGCGGTTTGTCGGAACAAGAGATTACGGTTAGGCAAATAAAGCCCGCTGCTGCAAAGATTCTAGTTTTCATGATGTCGTTTTTTCGGATGGTTATTTGGTTCTTTTGATAAAACTTGAAATGTAGTCGGCAGATAATTCAGGAAATTGATGTTGTGGCCCGTGTCCGGTTTTCGGGAAAACGATGTGTTGGGAAGAGTGCAGCTGGCGCGAAAGGTCGTACCAATTCTCTACCGGAAAACTGATGTCGTGGTCGCCCGACAATATCAAAACTGGAACTTTGGTGTCGATGAATTTCTGACGCAACCCTTGCTTGTCGTCGCGATTGTCTGCACCGCCGGCGAAATAAAGGTTTAACACATATTGGTCTGTCGGGATTTTAGAAACGTCGATGTTCTTGTAAATCCGGTCGTGGGACGCTTTGGCGAGTTTTACGCTTTCTTCGGACGCCGGTTCAAAAAACAGGATTTTCTCGTCCTCAAAATCGTTTACGGGCTTGAGCGCGTGTTTGACGAACAAAGGATCAAGACCCAATTCGTTTTTTCCGATCGGATTCGTTCCGATGAGGATTGCGTGCGAAACCAGTTCGGGATATTGCAAAAGTGCGACTTGT
>JBCNQO010000340.1:0-3435 GCA_039592825.1 Flavobacterium sp. | reverse complement strand
GTTGCCGGTGGTCGATTTACCTACCCCGGTGCGAACCGCGTCTTTCAACTTGGTTTTTTCCTGAGCGTCTTTCAAACGGTCGGAATACTTTTTCGTATCAACGAAATGAAGCGTGTCTTTAGAAGTGATGTTCTTGTCGAGCTCCTTGAATTCGTTGTTGTCGAACAAGATCTCGAAATATTCCTTGCTTCCGATTCTTACGTGAAAACCGTCTTCTGGGCTCACATAAAGGTTGCGCGCCAATTCATCGGCATCGACGATCTTTCCGGTCGGTGATTTGTACCAAAGCCCTTTGGGAACGTCTTTCTTATCTTCGGTGGCGGTCTGAATGCCTTTTTCTGTTCTTTTAAACCAAGCCATATTAATTAATAATTGATAATTGACAATTGACAATTTGTGTTTGACAATCGTAAATTAATGGTTGATAGTCTGGGAATTGACTGTTTTGAACGGATCGAATCGAGAATTGAAGTGTTGTTTCGGCTAGAAAAATTATCAATTATCAATTGTCCATTGTCAATTTACAGTGTGTTCACGTTGTTCAAATCAGCGAAAGCCTCTTCCAGACGTTTGTTGAACGTCACTTCGCCTTCGCGGATCCATTTGCGTGGGTCGTAATACTTCTTGTTAGGGGAATCTTCTCCGGTTGGGTTTCCGATCTGTGTTTTAAGGTAATCGATGTTGTTTACCATATAGTCGCGGATACCTTCTGTGAAAGCGAACTGCAAATCTGTATCGATGTTCATCTTGATCACACCGTAAGAAATCGCTTCTTTGATCTCTTCTGGAGTAGAACCTGAACCACCGTGGAATACGAAATCTACAGGGTTTTTCCCGGTATTGTGTTTTTGTTGGATGTATTCCTGTGAATCGCGCAAAATCGTTGGAGTAAGTTTTACGTTTCCTGGCTTGTAAACACCGTGAACGTTTCCGAAAGCCGCAGCTACGGTGAAACGCGGGCTCACTTTCAACAATTCCGTATAAGCGTAATCTACGTCTTCTGGAGTAGAGTAAAGTTCAGAATGATCAACGCCTGAGTTGTCAACGCCGTCTTCTTCACCGCCTGTGATTCCAAGCTCGATTTCAAGCGTCATGCCCATTTTGGACATTCTCTCAAGGTATTGTTTGCAGATTTCGATGTTTTCTTCCATAGATTCTTCGCTAAGGTCGATCATGTGCGAAGAGAACAACGGTTTTCCTGTTTCGGCGAAGTGTTTTTCGCTGGCGTCCAAAAGGCCGTCGATCCACGGAAGTAGTTTTTTGGCGCAGTGGTCTGTGTGAAGGATCACGGTTGCTCCGTAAGCTTCTGCCAAAGTGTGGATGTGTTTTGCACCGGCGATAGCACCGGCAATTGCAGCGCTCTGACCTTCGTTCGGGAATCCTTTTCCGGCGTTGTAAGCCGCGCCACCGTTAGAAAATTGGATGATAACCGGAGCTTTCAGTTTCGCCGCAGTTTCCAGAACACCGTTGATTGTGCTTGATCCTATGACGTTTACCGCCGGTAGGGCGAATCCTTTTTCTTTAGCAAGGCGGAAGATTTCCTGAACCTCGTCCCCGGTTGCCACACCAGGTTTGATATTGTGGGCCATTGTCTGTTAGTTTTGAATTTAAGGTTACAAAAATAGGTATTTCTTGATTTAGAACGGATAGTTGATCCCGATATTTAGCACCGAGTTGCCGAAATTGTAGTCTTTGAACCATCGGCTTCCGTTGGTAACCGCCGGATCGTAAGTCTTGAAACCCACGTCCAAACGCACCACGAAGAAGTTGAAATCGTATCTCAGACCAAAGCCCGAACCCACCGCGATGTCCTGAAGCGAATGCAGTCCGTTAAAGGTGTAGCGCTCGTCTTCTATGTTGTCGAACACGTTCCAAATATTTCCAACGTCCACAAAAATCGCACTGTGCAAATCCCCAAAAAGGTTGAATCGCAATTCGGTAGAGTAGGCGAGTTTCATGTTGGCTTCGTTGAAGTCGTTGATTCCGCCAGACGAACCCGGACCGAGCGAGTAAGATTGCCAGCCGCGGTTGTCGTTCGATCCGCCGGCAAAGTAGCTTCGCGAGAACGGAATGCTGTTCGAGTTCCCGTAAGGCACGGCGATTCCGGCAAAAGCGCGCATGGCCAAAACCTTTTTTCGGCTCAAGTCCCAATGCTTGATGTACTCGAATTCGCCTTTGAGATATTGGGAATATTCGATGTCGAAAATTGTGTTGTTGCCGTTCTGGTTTTCCAATTGTTTTGACAGACGAGCAACGAGCGCCAAAAAGTTTCCGGCCGACTCGATTTTCGTCCGGAAAGTATAGAAATCATTGTCCTGCAAATCGGTTTTAGTCGTTCTCGAATAACTCAAACTCGAAGCGAAAATCAGGTTGTTTTCGGTCAATCTTTTGCGTCTTTCTTCAATACTTCTCACGGTTCTCACCTGACTTGGCGTAAGCGGGAAAGCATTCGTGTTCAAAGCGTCGTTTATGAAATTGAGCGTACCGCGTTCTGGCTCGAGATTGTCGCCGTTGAAATATTCGGGATTTCCGGACGCATATTGTTGGGCAATGTCGTTGAGCGCTCCGTAAGACGAGGAATAAACCCGAAAATAGTTCTCTGGGAAAAGGTTTTTTACGTATTGGATGTTGAACAGGTCGAAACGCGCGCTGTAAAATCGCTTCGGATTCCAGTTGTAACTGAAAGCGCCCGTAAAGTTTTCCTTGTCAAGACCGATGTTTTGCTGTTTGGCATAACCCAAAGAGAGCGTCGTGACCGGAATCATGTTCTTCGGGATGATCTTTTCGGTCTTTAGCGGGAAGACGATTCTCGGGAAACTCAACTTCATGTCGGCACCGTATTCCGACACGTTGAAGAAAGTGTCATTCGGATTCGCAAAACTCGTAGAAGAACCAATGTTGCCGCGCGCGGCGATTTCCAGCGTTTCGGCTCCGTTAAAAACATTCCGGATCGTAACCGAAGTCGTTCCCTGAATCCCGAAATCCTGAATGTTCGAGTGCGTCACATCCAGACTATATCCAAAACTGTATTTCTTTCTCGGAACCAGATAAATGTTGGCGATAAGCGAATTCCCGATCGTATCACGAGGATCTACCTCATACTGTATCGACGGATAATTGAAAACCCGAAGATTACTCAAATATCGCGAAGTCACAGTCGTCCTGATGTCGGAAAACAAATTGCCTTTGGACACAAAAACCGCATCGGTAATCGCTTTAGGACGGTATTTCAACTTGCCCGTCGCATACAAATTGTAGCCGTTATACGTCACGCTGTCGTTGATAGTCGGCTTGATTTTGCTTCCGGTCGCGTCTGTATAAATGTTCACCTGCGAAATCTTGTACTGCTTGAACGGCATCGTTTTGGTCGTGTCGCCTTTACTTTCCCTTAGATCACAGTTTCATACTATTAATATAATCATCGCAATTTTACTT
>JBCNQO010000034.1:0-8332 GCA_039592825.1 Flavobacterium sp. | reverse complement strand
CCTGCAGCCGACCGTCTCCGTCGCCGAGCGCCAGCGCGAGCGCGAGTCCCCGGCCGACCCGCACCCCGACCGCCTCGCCCACGCCGGGCGGCCCGGACACCTGGGACCGCATAATTTGGCGCGGACAAAAAATCAAACTAGAGAAATGAGTTCAGAAAACATAAAGACATTAGGACAATTAAAGCAATCAGGTTATCAGTCAAAGTCGATAAAAGACGAGTTGAGAGATAATCTGATTAACAAAATAAAGAACAAGGAAACAGCTTTCGAGGGCGTTCACGGTTTCGAGAATTCGGTTATACCAGAACTTGAACGTGCGATACTTTCGCGTCACAACATCAATTTGTTAGGGCTTCGCGGACAAGCCAAAACCAGGCTCGCCAGACTCATGGTGAATCTGCTCGACGAATACATTCCGGTCGTGGCTGGATCAGAAATAAACGACGATCCTTTGCAGCCGATTTCGCGTTATGCGTTGGATCTCATTTCGGAAAAAGCCGACGAAACGCCAATCGCGTGGCTGCACAGAAACGACCGCTTTTTCGAGAAACTTGCCACGCCAGACGTAACGGTTGCCGACTTGATAGGTGATGTCGATCCGATAAAAGCGGCCAACCTCAAGCTTTCCTACGCCGACGATCGCGTGGTGCATTTTGGTATGATCCCGAGAGCCAACCGGTGTATTTTCGTCATCAACGAGCTTCCCGATCTTCAAGCAAGAATTCAGGTAGCGTTGTTTAACATCTTGCAGGAAGGCGATGTACAGATTCGCGGTTTCAAGGTAAGATTGCCTTTGGACATGCAATTCATGTTTACCGCAAACCCAGAAGATTACACGAATCGCGGCAGCATCGTCACGCCTTTGAAAGACCGCATCGGGTCACAGATCCTGACGCATTATCCCGAATCGGTCGCAATCGCCAGGACGATTACCGAACAGGAAGCCAAGCTCGACAAGCGTCAGGAAGAAAGCGTTTACGTGCCGTCTTTAGCGAAAGACCTTCTGGAGCAGATCGGTTTTGAGGCGCGCGAAAGTGAGTTCATCGACAACAAAAGTGGCGTAAGTGCCAGAATGAGCATCACGGCTTATGAAAATCTTTTGAGTACGGCCGAAAGACGCGCTTTGAAATCGGGTGTTGAAAAAACCACAGTGCGATTGTCAGACTTTCTAGGAATTATTCCGGCTGTAACCGGAAAAGTGGAACTAGTATATGAAGGCGAACAGGAAGGTGCGGCATTCGTGGCCCAAAGACTGTTGGCAGACGCAGTGAAATCGACATTCGCCGGCTTGTTCCCAAAAATCGAGAAACTCGAAAAGCAAGGTCAGTCGAATCCTTACAAGGAAATTGTCGACTGGTTTTTCAGTGAATCGGGCTTTGAGTTGGCCGATGACGCATCCGAAGAAGAATACCAAAAAACGCTAGATTCCGTGTCGCCACTTTTCGACTTTATCAAAAAATATCAACCGGACACGCCCGAAAAAGACGTGCCTTTCCTAAAAGAATTGGTTTTGTGGGGATTGGTAGAAAACAACAAGCTGAGTAAAGATAGGTTCACCGAAGGTTTCCAGTTTAAGGATCCTTACGGCAGTTACATCAGCAAGTTGTAATCTAGGCTTTTGTAAGCGTTTTGGTGCGGCAAACCTGAAGTTCGCCTTGTGCATGTTCAAGCTCGTTCATGGTGATTTTCATGTCGAGCGTGAGCTGTTTGAGTTCGCGTCGGAAGATAGCGTCTTCGGGTTTATGGTCGAGTTGGGTGCGTACGTTTGTTAGTTTTTCCTCCAGCACTTTTACGGTTTCCCGTGCCTTTTCGACCTGCAGTTCGTAATCCTGGCAGGTTATACTCATTTGTTCTATTTGTTGTTACTGAATAGCTAATATACAGACAATTGAATGTAAGGCAAGTGCAAAATTGGGGTATTTTGAATATATCCCTAAAATACGGTAGTTTTAACAGGTTGAAAATCTGATTTTTAACGAAATTTCCTTCACCAAACTCGGGAATCGCGTACCTTTACAGCGACTAAAATTTCCCGTAATGATCAAAACTACGCTGGCCGGCCTGCTGTGGCTGTTTTCGTTTTCCGCATTTTCCCAAGTCGTTATCAATGAACTCGATTCCGATACGCCAAGTACAGACGACAAGGAATTTGTGGAACTCAAGTCGGATGCGCCGAATTTTCCGCTTGACGGATACGTTCTGGTGTTCTACAACGGAGCCACGAATTCCAACCGCAGCTATTTCGTGATCGACCTCGACGGATTGGTCACGGACGCCAACGGAATCGTCCACATAGGGAACCAGCTCGTAGCGCCCGTTCCGGCGAGGATTTTCTCGAACAGCGTCATTCAGAACGGCGCTGACGGCGTGGCGTTGTATGTAGGAAACGGATCCGATTTCCCCAACAACACTTTGGCGCATTCCACCAATCTCATAAGTGCATTGGTCTACGGAAACAATAATCCAGATGCCACCACGCTCATGCAACTTTTGGGCGTGACCGTTCAGTACAACGAAGCGGCCAACGGTTTTGGAACTACGCAATCGCTTCAGCGCAAATCAGACGGTACTTTCGAGGCCAAAACGCCAACTCCGGGCGCGAACAACGACGGCTCGGGAATCATCTTCAATGGCATCACGGCCAGCTCGAACGTGGCTTACGAAATTGCCGAAGGCGCGAGCATGACCTTGACTTTTACCACGCAAACTGCGGTCACTTCGCCTCTCACGTTCGATTTTACGTTCGAAGGCACGAATTTTACCCAGGCCGATTTTTCGGGCAACACCACGATAACAATCCCGACCGGTTCCAGTTCGGCCACGACCGTAATCACGATCATAGACGACAATGTCGATGAGGGAGACGAGATTTTCCGACTCAAATTCGGGACATTGCCAAACGGTTTCGTCCGAATGAACGACAACATTTCGTTTATCGTGATAGACAACGATTTCACGACGGCCAACTACGGAACGCCGGTGAATCCGACCTACGGACTCGTGCCACGCAACATTCCATCGGGCTATTACGACTCGCTCGAAGGCAAATCGGGAGCCGAACTCAAGCAAGCCATTCAGGACATCATCGCGAATCCGGCGGTGGTGCGTGCCCAGAACTATGGCGACATCCAATATATGTTGCAGGAAGCCGACCAGAATCCGCTAAACAGCAACCAGGTTTGGCTTATGTATGTGGAGCAGGGAAGAGGCAAGTACAAATTCCAGTCGGCGGCCTCGAATACAGGGTCGTGGAACCGCGAACATATTTTTCCGCAGTCGAGAGGCGGTTTTTCCGATGGAACGAGCAGTCAGGCTGATGGGATAAACATCTGGAACGTCACGGGGCCAGACGACATAAATGCCGGTCATGCAGACGGCCACCACATAAGAGCCGAAGACGGACCCGAAAATTCGTCGCGTCTGAATAAAGACTACGGATCGGACTACAACGGTCCGGCGGGCAATTTGAGCAGCTGGAAAGGCGACGTTTCGCGCGCGTTGTTCTACATGGCAGTTCGCTACAACGGACTAGATTTGGTTAATGGAAATCCAACCGACACTTCAGGCAACAAAATCATGGGCGACCTCGCGTGGATGCTGGTCTGGAACCACAGCGATCCGGCAGACGATTTCGAGATGAACCACAATAACGTGATCTACAACTGGCAAATGAACCGCAATCCGTTCGTGGATTATCCGGATCTGGCCGATTACGTTTTCGGCACAATGACGGGTCAGGTTTGGCACGCGCCTTTGTCTGTGGCGAATCCGGAGAAAATCAAAGTTGCTTTGTATCCGAATCCGGCCAAAAACGAGTTCCGTCTTTCGGGAATCGATTCGGCCAACGTCGAAATCTACAATGTAACGGGAATGAAAGTGCTCGAGACGAAAGTTTCGGGAACCGAGGCCGTGAGTTTCGATCTTACGAGCGGTTTGTATCTCGTGAAAGTCTTGTCGGATGGAAAATCGGCTACGCTAAAACTTGTCGTAAAATAATCACTTGAATTTCACGGTGAATTTCGTGCCCAGGCCAGGCGTGCTTTCCACAAGAATGCTTCCGCCCATGGCCTCGATCTGATTTTTGGTGATGAAAAGCCCGATGCCGCGCGAATCCGGATTGCTCGAGAAAGTCTTGTACATGCCAAAAATCTTGTCGCCGTATTTTTCGAGGTCAATGCCGATGCCGTTGTCGCTCACCGACAGCGTTTTTTCGTCTTCGGATTCCGTCCAGACCACCGAGATTTTCGGGTCGCGGTCACTGCTGGCGTAACGGATCGCATTCGAGATCAGGTTCAGAAGGATGCTTTCCAGATAAGCCGGATTGAACACGATCTGTGCCGTTTTCGGAACGTCGACCTTGATGTCTGCCGACTTTATCGCGATCTGTTCAGACAGCACCGCAAGCGCGTTTTCCACGTAATGTCTCACGTTCAGCTCTTCCGAAACCAAACTGATGTTGGTTTGTATGTTCACGACCTCGTTCAGGTTGGTCATCGTTTCGTTCAATGAAGCCGAAACCGTCCGAAGCATGCCAATCATCTGGGTTCTTTCGCGTTCGGAATCGGAAGCGTCCATAAGCGAGGCGATCGACTGGATGTTGCTCGTGTGCGAACGCAAATTGTGCGATACGATATACGAGAAGTTCTGAAGCCTTTTGTTCTGCTCGATCACGAGTTTGAGCGACTCGTTGAGTTTTCTGTCCGATTCCTTGCTTTCGGTGATGTCGATCATGATGCCACGCACGAAAGTTGGCGCACCGTCGGCAAAAACCACGCTCACGTAATCTTTGAACCAAAGCACGTCTCCGTCTTTTTTCACGAATCGGTATTCGAACTCGAACTGCTTGTGTTTGCGGACCTGGTCAGAATAGACCTTGAAAGCCATTTCGCGGTCTTCGGGATGCACGTGGTTGATCCAGAAGTTGGGTTCGCTTAACCATTGTTCGGTCGGATAACCCGAAATTTCCTCGGCCTGAGCGTTCACGAACGAAATGTTGTCGTTCTCGAAATCACTTTCCCAAACGATGCCATCGATCGTGTTCACCAAGGATTCGATCTTTTGCTGGGAATCGAAAATGAGCTTCTCGGACTTTTTCCTGTCGGTGATGTCTTCTGTAGCCACAATCACGCGATCCAGCGTTTCCTCGCAACCTTTCATGACCGTCCATTGCAGAAAAAGCTGACGGAAACTGCCGTTACCCACGCGCATCACGGTGTCCATCGCAGTAGTGAGCATCGACTTTGAAACCGCTTCGATCTGTCTGATGAAATCGTCCTGGGAATCGCTTCCTATAATCGAGTCCAAACCTTCTTCCAAAAGTTCCTCCCGCGTTTTAGGATAGTGAAGCCGCAAACATTCGTTGTTTACGTTGATGATCCTGACCAGTTCGAGACATTTCTTGAACTCGTTCGGATTCCTGGCAAAATAGTCGCGAAGAAACGCAAAGTCGCGCTCCATAAGATTCATGTTCTCCAGATAATCCTTTACCTGTGAAAAATCCTCTTCCCACAAAGCGATGGGCGAATCGTTAAAAAGACTCTCGAATTTGGCCTCGCTCTCGCGTGCGGCCTGTGCCGGTTTTTCTAGCAAAATAGCAATCAGGAAACCAAATAGCAACGCCAGCGCCATGCCAAAAAGCAAGATCGGGAAAACCGACCAAAGTGCGCTGTGATCGTTTTTGGCCGCCAAAATGAGTTTCCAGCCGCCGTCGGGAATGTCGCGCGACACACAATTCGCGGTTTTGTATTCGTCGGTTCCGGGCAAAAAATACTGGATTTGTCCGTTTACCGGATTCGTCTTGATGAGCTGGAAATAGAACTTGCTCTCGTCTATCGATTTGAGTCCGGCATAACGGTAGAGCGTTTCGGGTTTGATAAGCACAGCCGAAAATCCCCAGAACTTGCCTTTTCGGTAAACCGGAAGCCGTCCTACGATTCCCATTCCGCCTTGCTGCAAAAGGATCGGTCCGGCAAAATACATCTTTCCGTCCTTTACAGATCGAAGCGCTTCGGTTCTATGATCTGGCGAATTCAGGATGTCGAAACCAATTGCGCCTTCGTTCCCGATTGTCGGATAAATGTATCTAATCACGCCTCCGGGAACCAATTCAAGCGTGTGGATCACGTTATTCGACTGCAAGATTTCCGATGCGACTTTTTCGAAATCTTCGGGCTTTCCATCGTCGTTGATCGTCATGGCGATCGAAAGAGACGAAGCGTAACAACTCTTGATCGATTGCTCAAGATTCTGGTGGGCGGCGTCAATGATGTGGTGCATTTCGCGCTGTTCGCTGGCTTCGGACATATGGTAGCGCTGAAACGCGATAACGGTCACGATCAGGGCCAAAACGAAACTTGCCAGGAATCCCGAGGTTTTCGGGCGCGAGGCAAACCAGTCGAATGCGTTTTTTCTCTGCCTTGCGGTCATCCGGGCAAATGGGCTAGGTTAGGGAGCCAAATGTAAGAATTAACTTTTGATTAACATTCGTTCAAACGGCGATAGGTTTTTGGTTTTCGCTTCCGCGGATGGCAATTCGGCTGATAGTGAGATTGTTTCCTTTTGAATCAATCTCCAAATCACAATCTTTTTGCATCCGGATGTTACACAATCCTCAAGCTTTGTAAGAATCCACAGTCAATCCCGACCAAAATCCCGAAATTTGCGGCACTCTAAAAATAACGACATGAACACATTGAAAGGAAAAACGGCCATCGTCACAGGAGCTAACCGCGGACTCGGAAAAGCGGTCGCATTGGCACTTGCGTCAGAAGGCGTGAATATCGGCTTGACCGGCAGAAACCAGGAACAACTGGCATCGGTCGCCCAAGAAATCGAGCAAAAAGGAGTGAAGGCGGCATTCGCGGTTTTCAGCGTAGACAACCAATCAGAAGTGAAAGCGGGAATCGACCAACTCGTCAGCGAACTCGGCGGTGTAGACATTTTGGTGAACAACGCGGGAATCGGCTGGTTCGGAACGCTCGAGAATATGCCATCTGAAGATTGGGAACAAGTCATAAAGACCAATCTTTTCGGGGTTTACTACGCGGCTCAGGCAGTGCATCCTTACCTCAAAGAGAAAATCGAAGGCGACATCGTGAACATCGCCTCAACCGCCGGACTCAAAGGCGGCGCGAATATGTCGGCTTACGCGGCTTCGAAAGCGGCCGTGATTTCGCTTTCACAGTCCATGATGGCCGAGTGGCGCAAACAGAACATCCGCGTAATCACACTAACGCCAAGCACGATCGCCACCGATATGGCCATAGAAGGCAAGCTCACCGACGGAAATCCTGAGAAAGTGTTGCAACCCGAAGATTTTGCCCAATGGGTTGTTGATATGCTTAAAATGAATAGGCGGGTGCTTATTGCCAATGGGTCGATTTTTTCGACAAATCCCTAATGGAAATTCCAATCGTCAAATTCCAAATCCCAATTCGAATCGGGAATTGGAGCTTGGATCTGGACATTTGAGGTGTTGATTTGAGCTTCGAAAAATCCTTCCAATCCGTTAATCCGCGGCAAAAAAATTATAGGCCGCGGATTAACGGATTTTCGCGGATCTGCTTTGTTTGTTGACGGATCATATTTTCGATTCTGTTAGTTTCGTCGGAAAAAATCTCAAAAGCGTCCCCAAAAAAAACAACCCTGTCACCGTTTAAAACAGTGACAGGGTTTATAACCCTGACAGGGTGTATGATTTTTGTAGGAAAAACAGTAAAGAACTACCCGATTCTCACAAAACCCAGATCCGCACCTAAACAATCACTTCAAGCCGAATAGATAACCCGAAAAGGAATAATGTTCACGGCGCGCTTCTCAATAGTAAGCTTCAGGTTCTCGCTCAAAAAATGCCATTCCTCATCGGTATAAACCTCGGGATTCTTGCGATGGATGTACAAATCGATCGTAGGTGTATAACCTACATTCTCGTCCAGGCTGGTCTGTATTCCGTTTTTTACTTCCACGCCAGAAATCGCGTCACCATAGTGATTTTTGCTCAAGATTATAAGATCCTGACGCGTCACGACCCTTTGGTTTGAGATCAGGTTTTCGCGGTAAGCGTAGATTTTTTGGGAGTTCGTAAGCTCGTCTTTTCCGCCACGTGTCGTCGAAAGAAACGAAATTCCGTCTTTCTCGAATTCCGAACCTTTGTAAACCGTGAGCTTCGAAAAAGCATTGATCTTGTTGGCGCTTTCGCCATTTGTCGTCCAATATTTCACGAAAAGACTACCTTTTCGGTTCTTGTCCTTGGTATTCAAAACCAGATAAGGACTGTTGGCGTTGTGCATGTCGAGTTCGACCATTTTGTTCTTGAAACGCGAAATGATCTGGT
>JBCNQO010000339.1:0-3448 GCA_039592825.1 Flavobacterium sp. | reverse complement strand
ACTATCCAGTATGACGGCAAGCGGTGCGCTGTTCACGCTTGGCGGCGTCGCCACCCCACAGTCCGGCGGTTTTGGCGGCACCATTCCTGGCCAGAGCTTTCTCTATGAAACCCGCGCCGCCTTCCTCGACGTCTCGAAATTCTACGGTTCCAGCTATTTCCTTGGCCGCATCGGTTACCAGCCGGATCGCCAGGTCCAGTTCCTTGGTGACGCCTATTTCGAGAACTGCTGCGTAACTTCTGTAACGTGTATCAGGCAAGGCACGTGTTCGGCTCTGGCCAACTTCGAGGCTTTGTCGTAAGTGGCCACCAATTCGGCATAATCCCAACCTTTGCATCGGAAAATCTCATAACCTTTAACGGTTTCGTCCCTTTGCAATCCTTTGAGGATCTCGGAAATGTTCTCTTTTGTGGTCTGATGGCGCGCATGAACCGAAATCCCGTACTCGTCGTCCCAAACCGAAATCACCATTGGCACTTGCAAAACGCCGGCTGCATTGATGGTTTCGAAGAAAAGACCTTCCGAAGTACTGGCGTTCCCAATTGTTCCCCAAGCGATTTCGTTCCCTAGAATAGAGAAATTCGTCGCTCCGTTGATATTTTGTACGTGTCTGTAAATTTTGGATGCCTGAGCCAATCCCAGCAAACGCGGCATCTGGCCAGCGGTAGGCGAGATGTCCGAAGAGGAATTTTTCTGGATCGTAAGGTTTCTCCAGCTTCCGTCGGCGTTCAGGCTATGGGTCGCGAAATGGCCTCCCATCTGGCGTCCGGCCGACATCGGTTCCTGATCGATATCGGTGTGTCCGTACAATCCGGCAAAAAACTGCTGGATCGTGAACTGACCGATCGCCATCATGAAAGTCTGGTCGCGGTAATAACCCGAGCGGAAATCGCCGTTCTTGAAGGCTTTCGCCATAGCGAGCTGCGGCACTTCTTTCCCGTCTCCGAAAATCCCGAATTTGGCTTTTCCGGTAAGGACTTCGCGTCGGCCCAAAAGACTGCATTCGCGGCTGATGAGTGCGATTCGGTAATCCTGGATCACTTCTTTCTTGAAATCTTCGAAGGTGAGCGTTTGTGCGGTATCAGATTGCGTCATGGTAAGGATTCGGTTAGGAAACAAATGTAAGGAAATAAAGCGCAAATTTTGAGTCGGACCCAAAATTGTGGACTGCTTTTCTCAGTGAAACCCGTTTTTGAGAAGATTATTTTGTTGAAAATGTATTTTTTGGGTCTTATGGATGAGAATCGGTGAATTTTAAATGTCCAAATTCCAAATTCCAAATTCCAAAAAAAAACAACCTGTCACCGTTTAAAACAGTGACAGGGTTTATAACCCTGACAGGGTGTGCCTTTGATGTAAGAATTCCATTGCAAAAAATGACATTGTCCAAAAGTCGGAGGAAATCAAAAACACGCCCCAAATTGCATCCAAATAAACAATCGAATCAAGATCTGCAAATCTGTCCATCTGCAAATCCGTCAATCAAAAAATCAGAACCACTTCCGGGTAAAAAGATTGATCAAAGTCTTAGGGTCAAGCGTCACGATAAAGCGGATTTTTTCGTTGTAATTCGGCTGAGAGACTTCCCAACCCAAATTTGAGTAAACAGGGAAATAAAGCTCAAAGTAATCGGTGACCAGATTCAGGCGCACGCCACTGTCGTAAACAAAATCGGGATTGGAACCGTGGTTTTTCACAAAGCCGACGTCTCCATAAAGTTCGATCCAATTCCAAACATTGAAACTCGCATTCACCGTAGAAATCCATTGATTGGCGAAAGCCGGCGTGAGTTTGGACTTGAAACCGCCTTCGGACATGATCAATTGCTGGCTGTACAAACCGCTGCTTTCGGATCGTCCGTAGTAATTGTAGTCGAAAAGGTAATCGGTCGGTCTATCGAGCGCGAAGCTGAAAAAGTCGTTCGAGGTCTTATTGTAAAGGAAAACGCCAGAGTAGAAACGCACATTGAGCTGTCGGTTGCTCTCGAAAAGTTTGCGGTATTCGAACTCGAAAGCCGTTTTGCCGAATTTATTGGCCAGTTGCAAATCGCCCGAAAAGAAAACCGTATTGGTGATTTCCTGTCGCGAATTGGCGTATCTGAGGTTAAAGACCGAATAGTTCTGGTTCTCTTCCGGATTGTCCACCACGAAATCGGTGCGTTCGCGGTGCACGATCACGTTCCTTACCATAAGCGATTCTTTTCGGTTGTCGCGGAAATTCTCGTTGTTTCGGAAACTCATCCGGATCATCGGGTTCAGTTTCAGGTAAGAAGCGTCGGGAGCGTAATGGAAATGGTTGCCGCTTATCGAATAGCGGATGTTGTAAAGATCGGAGTCGCGCAGGTTCTGGTTTATGGTCAGCGCATAACTGCCGGTAAGCGAATTGGTTTTGGGCGAATAGATCGGATTCACGTCAAAAAGGAAAGGTTTGTCGAGAATCGTCTTGTTATGGAATCGCAATCCTGGAGAAAGCCCGTCGTAAAGGTTATAAGAAATCGACGGCACATAAAGAATCTGGTTGTAGTAAGGATCCTCCAGGTCTTTCATGAAATTGAACTTGATCGGACGGTTGCCAATCGCATAATCCTTCAAAGACTTCCAGTTATTCCGCAAATTGTATTCGGGAACTTCATTCTTGTAGTTGATCACGATCTTGTCTGCTTCTTTTCTCTCGAACGTAAAAGTGCTGTCTTTGCTCACGTTTTCGATCCATTGCTTCCAGACGACTTCGCCTTTCTTGACGCCGTAAACCGGAATCGGAACCGTCGTGCCCGTGCGGTTGTGAAGGTTCGCGGTAACCGAATCTTTGATCTTTTCAAGATCGGTGAATTTGTAGTCGATGATGTCGCGAGAGTTGATAACGGTTTCCAGAAACCAGTCGATGTTCTTATAAGCCTTGGTTTTCAAAAGGAACTCAAAGTCTTTTCCGTCTGTCTGATACTTCGCGGCAAAAGAGTAGAATTCCTTGATCGTGCTGGGAACAACGTCGCGTTCCAGGAAATTGTCTAGATAGCGGAAACTCAATCCGGCTCGGTATTTTCCGGCAATCTGTTCGTTGAACTTGATGAGCTTGTTCTTCGAGAAACCAATCGGCTGATCGAGATTCTTGCGCGCCATGAGCATGTAGAAATACGAATATTGCTCGTTGAAATCAAGTCCGATAAGGTGATAACCCTTGAGCAATTTTAGGTTCGAGATCACGCCCATCATTTTGGCGTTCGGATATTGCTCATCGATGTATTTGGTCATCATGTAAATCTGGATGCCGTCGTAAATCCAGTTGTCGCGACGCGGATCGAGCCTTAAACTCGCCTGGAGATAATTATGCAGATACGTCTTGAGGAACTTGATCTCGTAAAGATATTGGTCGGGAAACGGGCTGATGAAACTCGGAAGCTGATTGAGTCCGTAAAACGGATTGCGCTGGTAATCGGCTTCGGAAACCGTGA
>JBCNQO010000338.1:0-3449 GCA_039592825.1 Flavobacterium sp. | reverse complement strand
GCAAAAAAAGGTGAAAGTGCTTTCGGGTGGTGAAAAAACGCGTCTGGCGATGGTGAAATTATTGCTCGAACCGGTAAACGTGCTTATTCTGGATGAGCCGACGAACCACCTCGACATGAAAACCAAAGACATCATCAAAGACGCTTTGAAAGATTTCGACGGCACACTGATCCTGGTTTCTCACGACCGCGACTTCCTGGACGGACTCGCCACAAAAGTCTTCGAATTCGGAAACAAGCGCGTCAAAGAACACTTCGAGGACATCAAAGGTTTCCTGGCGCACAAGAAAATGGAGAATCTTAAGGAGATTGAGAAGTAAGATGACGCTTTAGGCAGTAAGCTTTAAGCTATAAGCGTTGTGCCGAAAACATTCCGCGAGGAAACCGTCGGTATTGCCTTAACTACTCTTTACTTCTTAATGGTTCGAAAATTTGCGGCAAGAACGCGAAGTTTCGTTAATGTCCAAATCGAGAAAGTATCAGGCTAAATAACTTAGTGTTTTTAAAGGCCAATCTTAAACAACAAAAACCTTTCGGAACAAAATCTGAAAGGTTTTTTTATTCAATCTCAAGTCGATTAAAGGTATTTCGACAACAAAGAATTCTTGCGGATCAAAGCAGTAACGAACTCCTTGTCGTCAAATTCCTGAAGCTTTCTTGTAGCGTCGGCGTCAAGGTAAAATCCAATGTCGAAAACCGAAAGCTTTTGCCCGGCGAACTCGATTTTCACGTCTCCATCGCCACTTACTTTTCCGGTCGCTACCGTTTGTTTTACCATCGCCTTGAGCTCGTCCTCGGTATAACGCTTTTGGAGCGCTTTTTCGAGAATCGCCAACAAATGCGAGTTACTGGCCAATCCGGTGTCGAAAAGATGCGGCACCATCACGGCAATCGCTTCGTCCGTCTTGCCCTGAGCGAGATAGATTTTTCCGTACATCGTGGCTGTTCCGATCTTGTCGGCCATGAGTTCGTTCCCGCAAAAATGTTGGTAAGGATAGTCTTTCTCTGATATGGAAAGATACTTTTCGGCCAAATCGTACTTTTCCAGATAAAAATAGATCTCGGAAAGGTTCGACGCGCTTCGGTTCTTGTACAACGCGTATTGTTCCATAATGCCGCCATAGGCTTCGGTCTCGTCATAATCTGAATCGAGGATTTCCTTGAAAACACTGGCGGCTTCGCGCACTTTGAAACTTTGCCACAACATTTCGCCAAGGTTGTAATGCGCTCTGGGTTTGAGGTTGGAATTCGGGAAATCGGTCATGAACTTTTTGAAACCGTCTGCCGCTTCGACAAACTTTTTCTGTTCGGCCAAATCGACCAATTGCTCGAACCTCGTTTCGTCGGCTTTGATCTTGTTTTTCTTTTGGCAGATTCCGATGGACGAAACCAAAAAGGCGATCAACACTAGTTTTTTCATTTGTCAAAAGTTTAAAAAAGGACAAGCCGAAACCTGTCCTTCGCATTTAACCAATTTGCAACTCAACTACTATTTTTTAGGCTTGGCACGCACGAATTGTTTCATCGTGTAAATGGCCGAAGCGATTTTTTTCGGATCCGGATTTTCGAAAACCAAAGTGTAAGTCTGGCCTTTGTCCTCTTGGGTCGGACGGATTTCGATTCGCTTTCTGTTATCGGTCGTATTGTTGGCGAATATCAGCACCTTTTTTCGCAGGTCGATCCTTACCACGGCATTCCTGAAATCGGAATTGTCGGAAAGTTTCTGGACCTCGTCGCCAAGGTTTTTAAGCTGGATTTTTCTTCGCCTAATCACGACCACAGAATCGTTCTCGAGCAAAATCTCGTCTTTGGTCGTGTCGGTTTTGAACGGCACTTTCAGGTGTTTTCCGTTCGCGTCTTTGTGATATTTCGGCAAATGGTCCACGATTTTCAACGTGTCCGGTTTCATTTTCGAATGATCGAAAAATAAAACGCTGTCCTGAATCCAGACTTTCGAGTAAGCATTCGTGTTCAGGAAATCGACAAGTTCGGTTTGGGACATTTTCTCGCGTTGTCCAAAAGCCGATGCGAAAGCCAACAGCAAAACGATTTTACTTATTCGCATACCCCAATGTTTGCGCGCTTTCCACTAGTCTAATAAATTCAGCTCTGTAACCGTCTTTGTCTTTCGAAAGACCTTGTTTCGCCAGTTTTTTGATGTCTTCGGCAGACACGTTCGAGATCAGTTTCGACTCGCGCAATTTGAGTCCGAACCAAGCTACCGACGTCGCGAATTGCATGTCCGCGGAAGCGTTTTCGAGATTCACCGACTTGTTCGCGATCACGTTTACCATTTCTGTGCTTTTGTGGCCATCCGGTTTTTTGTAGCGGAATTTGACTGTTGCCAATTCGTCCTGGAATTTCGGGTCGACGGTTTTTTGGTCGGTGTATTTGAGGTTTGTCGATTCGGTGAAAAATTCGCTTTTCACGCCCGCCGGAATCACCTCGTAAATCGCCGTCACATTGTGTCCGCTGCCCAATTCGCCCGCGTCTATGGCGTCGTTGGTAAAATCTTCGGGACGCAATTTTCTGTTTTCGTATCCGATAAGGCGATAACTCTGTACGTGTTTCGGATTGAACTCGATCTGGATTTTCACGTCTTTGGCAATCGCATACATCGATCCGTTGAATTCCTTGACCAGAAAGCGATTTGCCTCTTGGATGTTGTCGATGTAGGCGTAATTCCCGTTTCCTTTATCGGCTAAAATCTCCATTTTGGAATCTTTGTAATTGCCCATTCCGTAACCCAGAACTGTTAGAAAAACACCAGATTTTCGCTTGTCCTCGATAAGTTTTTCCATATCGGAATTCGACGAGCTTCCCACGTTGAAATCGCCATCCGTAGCCAGAATCACGCGGTTGTTTCCACCTTTTATGAAGTTTTCTGAAGCGGTTTTGTAAGCTAGTTCGATTCCAGCGCCGCCAGCAGTGCTTCCGCCAGCCTGAAGTTCGTCCAAAGCGGCAATGATTTTGGCTTTATCCGAACCTTTCGTCGGTGGTAAAACCATGCCCGCGGCTCCGGCGTAAACCACGATCGAAACTTTGTCTTCCTCACGCATTTGGGCTACCAAAAGTTTCATCGAAGCTTGAAGCAACGGCAGTTTGTTGTAAGAACTCATCGAGCCCGAAACGTCAATCAGGAAAACAAAATTCGACGCTGGCAAATTGTCTGTTGGGATATTTTTGCCCTGAAGCCCGATTTTAACAATTTTGCTGCCTTTGTTCCAAGGGCAATCGGCCACTTCGGTATTGATCGAGAACGGATCTTTCCCAGTAGGTTGCGGATAATTGTATTTAAAAAAGTTCACCATTTCCTCAACGCGCACGGCGTCTTTCGGCACTTTTTGCCCGTTGTTTAGAAAACGTCTTACATTCGTATAAGACGCGTTGTCCACATCAATCGAGAATGTCGAAAGCGGCTCATTTTTTGGGCTCGTGAATGCGTTTTCC
>JBCNQO010000337.1:0-3467 GCA_039592825.1 Flavobacterium sp. | reverse complement strand
CGGCCGGCGCAACGCCCAAAAAATAAATCTTACGGCCAACAAAGTGTATCTTTACGGCAATAGAATTGGTTTTATGCCTAGAAAATATTGGTTGCCGGCGTTTTTGGTTTTTCAGATTATAACGGTTCGCGTGCTGGCGCTTTTCCCGGAATTCGTCGAGAAATATTATAGCAACGGCCTTTATGTTTATACGTCGGGCGCGGAACGGTGGCTTTTTGGCTGGATTCCGTTTTCTTTTGGCGACGTGCTTTATGGCATTGTGATTTTGCTTTTGTTGCGCTGGCTTTGGATGAAACGCAAGACCTGGAAGCGCGAATGGAAGGCAAATCTGTTGCAGTTTACGGGCTTTGTTTCTGTGTTCTATTTCTTGTTCCACTTTTTTTGGGCAATGAATTACCACCGCGTGAAATTGCCCGAGAAAATGGGTTTCGGCACTGAATATTCAGACGCCGAGCTGCTGGATTTTACCAAGAAACTTATCGAAAAGACGAATACTTTGCACATAGAGATTGTTCGGGATTCGCATCGCAAAGTAGAGAATCCTTTTTCCCAGGACGAAGTTTTTGAGTTGAATCACGCGGCTTATGACAAGCTTTCGAAGCGCTACCCATTTTTTGGTTTGGGACGCCCAAGTTCTAAGAAATCGCTGATCAGCCTGCAACTTTCGTATATGGGATTTTCGGGTTACCTGAATCCTTTCACGAACGAGGCGCAGGTGAACGATCTGGTTCCTATGTATTCTTTTCCTGCGACGGCTTCTCACGAAATGGCGCACCAGATTGGTTATGCCAGCGAGAGTGAGGCGAATTTTGTGGGTTATCTGGCCGCGGTGAATTCGGACAATCTTTATTTGAAATACTCCGGATACACTTTGGCGCTCAAGTATTGCCTTCGCAGTCTTCAGGCGCGAGATGAAGCTTTGGCCAAAGAATTGCTTGAAACGGTGAATCCCGGAATTCGCGAGAATTTCAAGGAAAGCAAACAGTTTTGGGACAAGTACGAATCGTTTGTAGAAACGGGCTTCAAGTTCTTTTACGACCATTTCCTCAAGGCGAATTCACAGGACGAAGGTCTGGAAAGCTACAGCCGGTTTGTCGACCTTATGGTGAATTACTATAAGGCCGAAAAACTTTAGCCGTTTGGTTTTCTTTGGATTTTGGAAGCGAGCCCGAATCTTTCGGATACCTTAGTTCCAGTTATCGATCTTGATGTCTTTTGGAGAAGGCTGGCCTGCGCCGGTTTGCAGAAGTTGCTTGAGACTCAACATGAAAATTGCCCATTTCATGCTGCAGTGAGCTTTGAATTCGACTTCTTCTTTCCAGTTCAGATGTTGAAAAATCACGATAGTGTATTCACCTTCCTGATGCAGGTCGAAAACGACTTCTGTGCCTAGCCATTCTTCTGGTCCGGCGGTGAATTTCCAGTGGACTTTCTTCTCGGGTTCTAGCGCTTCAACGGTGAATTGCATGCTTCCGACTTCTCGTCCGTCTGTGGCGTGGAAAGTTGCCGTTACCGTTTTCCCTATTGCCGATTCTCCTGTGGTGTCTTTCGTCCACCAGTCCGAAATGCCTTTTGTGGTTGCGAGTGCTTCGTAAACTTTTTGGGCCGGTGCCTTGATGCCGACGCGGTGGATGATGTGAGCCATAGGATTGTTGGTTTTGGTTTGTCGACTTTAAAGAAATCGATTTCGTTGGTTTTTGTGAAGTTAGTGAAAAAGGGTTTTGGAAATTTCCGATTGCTGAAATAATTCTGATTTACAGGAATTTTCTTAAAATTTGGGCTATGATGTGAAACGTACGAATTATTTCGTATGTTTGTTTTGTCCAATAATTGAAAATCATCTCTTATGCAGATCGAACCCACGAAATCGGAACTCGAAATTCTTCAGGTACTTTGGCAGAACGGCCCGTCTACGGTGCGTTTGGTAAACGACAAACTCAATGAGCTAAGGCCGGTGCAGTATACCACCACGCTCAAACTCATGCAGATCATGTTCGACAAAGGTTTGCTTACGGCAGACAAATCGAGCATGAAACACGTTTATGCGGCCAAAGTCGAGGAGAAGCCAACCAAAGGCGTGCTGCTCGAAAAGTTCGTCGATTCGCTTTACGGCGGTTCGAAAGCCAGTTTGATGATGCAATTATTGGGCAACGAGAAAGCCTCGCCCGAAGAACTATCCGAAATCAGGAAATTATTGGACCAACTTGAAAAAGGTAGTAACTAAAAGAAAATTCACATGACATTCCCAATCGAAAATTTGATAAACGCACTTTCGTGGACGATCGTGCACTCGTTCTGGCAAGGTTTGGCGCTCGCGGTTTTGGGCGCGGTGACGCTGTCGGTAATCAAAAATGCGTCGGCGAAACTTCGCTACAATCTGCTTTGTTCGCTGCTTTGCGCATTTGTTGTTGGAGCTATCGCGACTTTTGCGTGGCAGCTTCGGCTTTCGCCTGATGCGACCGAACTTTCGGCTTCTTCCGATCAAATCGTTGACGCTACAAATTCGGTATCATCCAAAGTACTTTCGTCGGAAATTTTGCAGACGACAATTGACTTTATCGACCAAAATGCGTTCTGGATCGCGGCCATCTGGTTTGCGCTTTTCTGCGCCAAATGTTTCGGGATCTTCCGACAGTTCGGCGAATTGCACCGAATCAGGAATTACCGCACGAATCCGGTTCCCGAAAATTGGCAAGAACGTTTTGAGGAATTGAAGAAGCAACTCGGAATTACGCAAGCCGTAACTTTTCTGGAGTCGCAACTTACGAATGTTCCTTGTGCTTCGGGCTTTTTGAGACCTGTGGTTTTGGTGCCCGTAGGATTACTCACGAGTCTTCCGCAAGATCAGATAGAAGCGATTCTGTTGCACGAACTGGCGCACGTGAAAAGACGTGATTTTGCGATGAATTTGGTGCAGACGTTCGTCGAGGCGCTGTTTTTCTTCAATCCGGCGTTGCTTTGGCTAAGTGCGATCATACGCGAAGAACGCGAAAATTGTTGCGACGACCTGGCGTTATCGGTTTCAAAAGACAGTCCGTCTTTGGTAAGGGCTTTGCTTTCGGTGAGCCAGAATTCCCAGGCCAACGTGCTTTCGGCAGCCTTCGCCGGACGCAAGAATTCGGTACTGAAACGTGCCCAAAGGATTCTGGGCGTGAAAAATTCGTTGATCAACACCTTCGAGAAAAGCGTGCTGGCGTTTTCGGTTCTGGTTTTTGCTGTCGGCGTAATCGCGTGTTCATCAGATGACGAAACTGTCGCTACGCCGGCTATGTCTGAAAAACAACTTCCTGATGATATGAAAGCTTATGACCGGGAATTGCATCAAATGTTGCTTACCGAAGGCGTTGTGACCGATACTGTAAACATGTCTTACCGCTTGTCGCGTACTGAGTTTATCGTGAATGGGAAACGACAGCCTGATGCCGTGCGGCGCAAGTTTAGTGATAAGTTTATGATTTATAGGAATA
>JBCNQO010000336.1:0-3467 GCA_039592825.1 Flavobacterium sp. | reverse complement strand
CGGAAAAACCATGAAAGAATCGCCATTCGCGTTCGTGCCTATCTCGTTTATGAGGGAACCATAGCTGTTTGCCCAATTTGAATCGGTCGTTGAAATGCTCACCAAAGCACCATCGACAGGATTTCCGTCGCTGTCTACAACCTTGATTCGGGAAACCACGCGTTCGGAATTCTCGTAAGTTTGCCCGCAAGCCACAAAGAATAAAGCGGTCGCAAGCGCGTAAAGTACTTTCATGCAGTTATTTTGCAGAAAGATACCAATTCCCGAAAACGGTTGCGTTACAAAACCGATTTTCTTACAAATTTTACGATTTCTTCAACTTGCCCAGCAGTAAACCAGTTCGCGTCCTCATTGCGTCGGAACCACGTGAGCTGGCGTTTGGCGAATCTTCGCGTGTTTTTCTTGATTTCCTCGATCGCGAATTCCAACGAGATTTTTCCATCGAAATAGTCAAAAAGCTCGCGATAGCCAACAGTTTGTAAGGCGTTGAGATTTTTGTAAGGATAAACGCTTCTGGCTTCCTCGACCAGACCTTGTTTCACCATAACGTCCACGCGCTTGTTGATGCGGTCGTATATGATTTCGCGTTCGGCGTCGAGACCGATCACGATAGGAGTGAAGTTTCGGTTATTGGTTTTTTGTTTTCTGAAAGACGAATAAGGTTTTCCGGTTCCGATAGAAACTTCCAAAGCGCGCATCAGTCTTTGCGGATTGCTCGTGTCGACCTGCGAAAAGTAGGTTGGATCCAATCTTTCAAGTTCCGACTGAAGATAGGAAATGCCGTGTTTCTCGAATTCCGAAGTTATTTTGTCTCTTACCGATGCATCAATTTCGGGAAATTCGTCAAAGCCTTTGAGAACGGCGTCCACATAAAGTCCGGAACCGCCAACCATGACGGCGAAGTCGCTTTTTTCGAAAAGTTCATCGAGTTTGGTCAAAGCTTCTCGCTCGAAATCGCCAACCGTATAGGAATCAAAAATCGATTTGTTGTGGATGAAATGATGTTGTGCGGCAGCCAATTCTTCGGCATCCGGAACGGCCGTGCCAATGGTCATTTCCTTAAAGAACTGACGCGAGTCGCACGAGATTATCTCGCAGTCGAAAGCGTTGGCCAACTTGATGCTCAAAGCCGTTTTCCCTATGGCCGTCGGGCCGATTATGGTAATGAGGTATTTCATCAGTTGATTTTATGGCCGCAGTTGTAGCAGAATTTGGCGTCGTCGCGGTGATGGTCGGCGTTGCAGTTTGGGCACTTTTGGGTGTTCAGTTGCACGTGTTCGGCTTTGATGAGTTGCGCGCCCACCAAACCTGTCGGCACGGCAATGATTCCGTAACCCAGCACCATAATGATAACCGAAATGAATTGTCCTAATGGCGTAGAAGGCGTAATGTCGCCAAAACCGACTGTCGTAAGCGTGACGATCGTCCAGTAAATACTCATCGGAATACTCGTAAAACCGTGCACCGGACCTTCGATTATGTACATTATCGTGCCTAAAATGATGCAAAGCACCACGACCGTAAAAAGAAAAACGAAGATCTTTTCGCGACTTTTCTTTAAAGCTTCTTTGAGGTGATTGGCCGCGCCCACGAAGTGCACGAGCTTGAGAATCCGGAAAATCCTGAGCAATCTCACGGCGCGCAAGGCGATCAGGAAATGCCAGCCCGGGAAAAACAAGTCTACGTAAGACGGCAAAAGCGCCAAGAGATCGACAATCCCGTAAAGGCTCGTCGCGTAGGCAATTGGTCGTTTTACCGAAATCAGCCGTCCGAAATATTCCAAAGTGAAAAATCCCGTAATGATCCATTCCAGAATCGCGAGTTCTTCCCCGTAAATGATCTTGATCGACGCCACGCTTTCGAGCATCACCAAAACGATACTTGTAAGAATCAATCCCAATAAAATAAGGTCGAATACCTTGCCCGCGGGCGTGTCGGCCTCGTAAATGACCGTGTGCAGTTTATGCCTGAATCTGTTTTCGGCGCTTTCGTTCATACTTAAAGATAGCGATTCGCCTAGAAATGGACAATCTTGAGTTTCGGGTTGCGACGCAGATGCATGCGGATAATCGCCGTAGTGGCGCGATTGTGCTGCATAGGAACCAAAATTTTGTTTAAAACCGCACTGTTTCTCACCTGATAGTTCAAATCGAAAAAAGCATAACCTTTGTAAACGCCGTTCTCGATAAGGATCGCGCTTCTTTCGCTCACGTTTCGGCCGCGGTCAAAAATGATCATGTTTTCAGACGTAAAAGTGTAGTCCGAAAGGAAAGCTTCGACTCTGGCGTTGTATTCTTCCATAGAAATCTGGCCATTGCAGGCGCCGTCGCAAGTCTTGAGTTCAACCGATCGGCAAGCGTCTTTGGCATCGTCGATTCCCGTGAATTTCGGGCAAAGGTTGTATTTTTCGGTAAGCCGATGCACGGTTGTCTTGGCCTCGACAATCGAGTTGAAAGCCGTGATTTCCTTGCGGGTAGCATCGAATTTCTCGACCGTAAGCCTGATAAAACCGTTTTTGTCGACTTCCTGGTACAAACCCCATTGCAGGTTGACCTTTTTCTGGGCGCGGTTGTATTTGGGCCTGTTGATTTTCACCTCGGCACTTTCCTTCAAAAGCGCGATCAGTTCGCTTCCGGTTTCTTCATAAGTCACGTCGAAAACCTCGAGTTGTATCTTTTTCGATTTGGCCGAAGGATTCGTGAAGTGTTGGTTGACGCGTTTCTTGATGTTGCGGCTCTTGCCGATATAAACGATTTTCCCGTCTTCTCTGTGGATGTAGTAAATCCCGGTGCGCGAAGGCAATTTGTCTACAATGTTCAAAAGGTTAGGAGCGAGGCCTTTCTCGACTTCTGTCTTGATAAAAGTGGACACGATCGTCTTTTCGACGTCTTTGTCCAGAAGCATCTTGAAGAGTTTCACCGTGGCCAAAGCGTCTCCAGATGCTCTGTGTCGGTCGGCAACCGGAATGCCCAAAGCCCGCGCGAGTTTCCCCAGCGAATAAGACGGCATGTCCGGAATGAGTTTTTGGGCCAGTTCCACAGTATCCAAAGTCTGAGCTTTGAAATCGTAACCCAAACGCCTGAATTCCAAACGCAAAACGCGATAGTCAAAAACCGTGTTGTGCGCCACGATAATGCAGCCTTCGGTAATCTCGATAATGCGCTTGGCGACCTCAAAAAACTTGGGCGCGCTCTGCAACATGGCGTTGTTTATGCCCGTAAGTTTCACCACGAAAGGCTGGATCGGGATTTCGGGATTCACGAGCGAAATGAACTGATCTACGACTTCGTGCCCGTCGTAGCGGTAAATCGCGATTTCGGTTATGCCTTCTTCGTTGAATTGGCCGCCCGTGGTTTCTATGTCGAGAATTGCGTACACAAAAGATTTTTAATTAAAAGATTCAAAGATTAAAAAATTGGGTGTTGACGAAATAAGCAGTCCAGATAAACGCGACGAATCTTTTAATC